>CAXTFS010000135.1:0-8291 GCA_964243395.1 uncultured Acidobacteriaceae bacterium
CCTGTACTCTTCCTGTAACCGCTTCCAACCCCAACACCTCCGGAGCTCCACCATCCAACGCAAGCGTAAGCTGAGCTTTCTTCCGCTTGTTGCGGCAACCTACTTCATGGTTTCGGGTGGGCCGTATGGGCTTGAGGACATCATCGGAAAGGCCGGCTACTGGCGCGCACTCGTCATGCTGGCCATCATTCCCTTGATCTGGAGCCTGCCGACGTCACTGATGGTGGGCGAGCTTGCCAGTGCGTTGCCTGAAGAAGGCGGCTACTACGTCTGGGTGCACCGTGCCCTGGGTCGCTTCTGGGGCTTTCAGGTGGCCTGGCTGTCTCTTGCCGCCAGCATCTTCGACATGGCGATCTATCCCGTTACATTTGTGCTGTACCTCAGCCGTATCGCCCCGGCGTGGACCGCGGGCTATCGCGGAACGCTTTGGGCCCTGGCCGTGGTGCTTGGCTGTACGTTGTGGAATCTGAGTGGCGCCAAAGCCGTCGGCCAGGGGTCGATGGTGCTGTTCTGTGTGCTCCTCGCACCATTCGCTGTTTTGACTGCAGTGGCTCTGTGGCACTGGCATGCGCAGGGTGCCGGAGCGCTCTTTGCCCCGGTGACCGATGCCGATCTGCCCGGCGCCATCTCCGTCACGTTGTGGAACTACATGGGCTGGGATAACGCTTCCACTGTGGCACAGGAGGTGGAAGATCCACGCCGCAACTACCCGCGAGCCATGCTGGGTGCAGCCGCTCTGGTCGCGTTCACCTACATCGTTCCGCTCACCGCGGTGGGCCTTGCCGGGCTGGCTGCTTCCCAGTTCTCTACCGGCGCCTGGACCGATGCCGCGCGCATCGTCGTTGGTCCCGCGCTTGCGCTCTCCGTCGTTGTGGGCGGCACGATCAACGGCTTCGGCATGTTCAATCCGCTGATGATGAGCTATGCGCGTGTTCCTTTTGCGATGGCGGAAGATGGCTTGCTGCCAAAGGTCTTTAAACGCGAAAACGCCCGTGGCGTACCGGTGGTGGCCCTGGTCGCCTGCGCGGTTCTTTGGGCATCGGCGTTGCGCTTCAGCTTCGAACGCCTTATCTCCATTGACCTGGTGCTCTACGGTGGTTCGCTTCTGCTTGAGTTCATCGCGCTGGCTGTTCTGCGCTGGCGCGAGCCCGAGCTGCCGCGGCCTTTCTCCGTTCCCGGTGGCTTTCCGGGAACGGTGCTGGTGGGCGTTGGTCCTGCCGCGTTAATCGTTTTCGCGACCTGGGCCGCACGTAACGAACGCGTGGGACCCTTTCCCGCGCTGGTCTTTGCGGCGATTGTGGGTCTTGCAGGTGGCTTGGTCTACCTGGCCGGCGAGCGCGGGAAGCGAGGCTCCGAACCGCGATCCCCCGCAATCACACGCTAGCCCTTGGCTTCATTCTTATGATCAATGAAGTTTTGTTGCGCACGGGTGACCAATTCGCGCGCCACGGCCGCATCGCGCCATCCGCGCACTTCGACCCGCTTGCCTTCGAGATCCTTGTAGATCGAGAAGAAGTGGCGGATCTCTTTCAGGATGTGCGGGTAGATCTCTGAGTAGTTCGTCACGTCAGCAAAACGCGGATTGCCTGCACCAACGCACAGGATCTTTTCGTCACCCTGGCCCTGGTCAATCATGTCCAGCGCACCGATCGGGCGCACTTCCATCACGCATCCGGGAAAACTGGGTCTGTCGACCAGAACCAGCACATCCAGCGGATCCCCATCGTCACCCAGGGTGCTGGGGATAAAGCCGTAATCGCCCGGATAGTGCACCGGTGAGTACAGATTGCGGTCCAGGCGAAAGACATGGAGCGCCTTGTCATACTCGTATTTGGAGCTGCCTTCGAGCGGGATCTCAATGACGGCGTTAACCAACTCCGGGGCGCGCGGCCCTACCGGAAGCTCAAGGTAATTCGGCATAGGATTGTCTGGGTCGTCTTTCGTAAGTCGAGTGGAGCGCAGACGGGCGCCGCGATGGATGAGCGTGCGGATGCGTTCCCGCAACAGTGTAGCCTTCGCGACCCGGAACGGCACAGTGCCTTTCGTTACCGCTTCGTGCGCGCCAAAGAGCTTCGTTCCTGGTGACCATAAAACGATATGGAGCGCATCCAATGTGGAAACAAGCGTCCTCAGCCGGGGTCCCCGGTAATTGGTCCATAGGGTGAACCGCATGCATTTTGTTCGACCGCGATCTTGTGTCTTCCAACTGTTGCTTGCATTGCCCGCCGTATTCTTCACGCCGGGCGCGCGTGCACAGGCAGTTCGCACCGCCAGCAAGAGCGCCGACATCTCGGTCTTCGGCGGCGTGGAATTTGTGAACCCCGAGTACGGCCGCTACAACAACACAGGCGGTGCTGTCGGCGTCGATTACACGCGGTATTTTCACCTGCCGATCGTCCCTTCCGTCGAGGCGCGCGCCAATTTCAACAACGGCCCGGTCGCTGATGAACGTTCCTATCTGTTCGGCCTGCGCGGTAGGTACGACTACAACCGTTTTCACCCTTATGTCGACTTTCTCATTGGGCCCGGCACGATTCATTTCCCGCGCAACGTAGGCTACTTGGGGGACAACTCAATTGTGTACAACTACGGCGGCGGCGTCGACGTTGGGGTAACGCGTGACTTCAGCCTCAAGCTGGATTTTCAGGGGCAGCGGTGGAACACGGGCGATCAGCCGTTCACCCCGTTTCTCGGCCTGGTTGGCGTGACCTACACCATCCCGTTCCGACCGCATGTTTCGCAGCGCTCCTTTGGACGTTGATTCCCGACATGATCGAAGCCGTGGCTGTGGCCGTTAAGCGGATCGCCCGCAATTTGCGGCCGGGTCTCGGTGCTACGCTGCACAGGGGATCAGACGCGTGACTTTTGTTGAACAAACTACGCAACCGGGTGCCAGTCGCTTCGTGCGCTCGTGCCTACGGCAGCCCGTAGATCGTACGCCGGTGTGGTTTCTACGCCAGGCCGGGCGCTACATGCCGGAGTACATGGCGGTGCGTCGTCATCACAGCCTGCTCGAGATCTGCCGCACGCCCGACATCGCTGCCGAGGTGACGATCACCGCGGCGGAGCGCCTGGGTGTCGATGCCGCCATCATCTTCGCCGACCTTCTGCTGCCGTTTACGCCCATGGGGCTCGATTTCGAGTTTGTCGCCGGCGAAGGCCCGGTGGTGCATCATCCGATCCGTTCGTTTGAACAGATCCAGGCTCTTCGCACCGATCGCGTGGACGAACTGGGCTATGTGGCTCAGGCGATTGAAAAAGTAGCAAAACACTTCAGTGCACCGCGCGCTGATGGCGATCAACTCGGCATCATCGGCTTCTGTGGTGCGCCGTTCACGCTGGCGAGCTACATGATCGAAGGCGGCTCCTCACGCAACTACATCGAGACCAAGCGCCTGATGTACGCCTCGGTGCCGCCCAAGAACGCGTTTGGTCTGCAAGAGGCGGTTAGCCAACGACCGGAGCAGCGAGCCTGGCCCATGCTGATGGGCAAGCTGATCGACGTGCTGGCCGCGTACGCGCAGCAACAGGTGGAAGCCGGCGCCGACGTCATCCAGATCTTCGACTCGTGGGCAGGTGCGTTGTCGGTGGCCGACTACCGCCAGTACGTTCTTAGCCCAACCACGGAGCTGGTAGCAAGAGTTCGCGCGCTTGGCGTGCCGGTGATCTACTTCGGCGTAGATACCGCCAGCCTGCTGCCCTCCATGCGCGAGACGGGCGCTGATGTTCTTGGCCTCGATTGGCGGGTGCCGCTCGATCAGGGCTGGCGCGCGGTTGGGCCCGGCTGCGCGGTGCAGGGCAACCTCGATCCCATCACCTTATTCGCCCCCGACGAGGTGATCGAACTGCGTGTGCGCGAGATCCTTGCGTTGGCCAACGGGCGTCCCGGGCACATCTTCAATCTTGGCCACGGGATTGTGCCCGATACGCCGGTCGAGAACGTTCTGCGTGTGGTCGAGCTCGTAAAGGGATACGGCCGCCTGCCGGCAAAGCCACGTGCGCCGGACGAAGCCGCGAGTGAGTGGGCTGTGCGCGCATAGGGATGTCGTGAACCCCGCGCGTAATCCGCAACGCGTCGGAACTACTTCCCTTGGCTCCGATCATGCGTCGCCCACACGACGTTGTACGGAGTCGCAACCCGGGTTCCGGCTTCCGCTAGTCTTAAGGCAAGGTACTTGCCATGTCTCTTCCAGCACCGCACACCGCCATCCTGCTTCTTGCGCACGGCACCCCCGACCGCCTCTCGGAGATGGCCGAATACCTCGGCAAGGTCACGGGCGGACGCCCGATGCCCGCCCATGTCGTCGAGGAGCTGCAGCATCGCTACGCGGAGATCGGTTTGCGCGACGAAGCGCTGCCTGAAGGTCCTCCGCTGACGCGTTGGACGCTGCTGCAGGGCCGCATGCTGGCGGAGCTGCTGGGCCAGCCGGTCTATGTCGGCATGCGCAACTGGCACCCATACATCGCGGATGTCGTCGCGCAGATGAAGGGCGATGGCGTGACCCATGCCAAGGTCCTCTGTCTGGCGCCACAGAACTCGCGGACGTCCACGGGTCTTTACCGTCGCGCTCTGGAGGCGGCCCTGCGCGAGACGCCCGGAGATGCCTTTCCCTTCGAATTCATCGCCGGCTGGGCGGACGATCCAGACCTGGCGCTCGCCTTTGCACAGCGCATGTGGCCGGCCTGGGCGGAGGCGTGCGCGCTTGCCGGGCGCCGCGTCCCCGTGCTCTTCACGGCGCACTCCGTTCCGTGCCGCACCATTCGTCCCGCCACACCCGAGGAAGCCGCACGCGGAGCCTCCGCACGGCCGGGTGCCCCTGTGCCCGCAGAGGGCATCCAGAACTATGGCGTCGCTCCCAAGGGCGATCCCTACCCCGTCGAGTGCAAAGCCACAGCGGCCGCCATCGCGCGACATCTTGGGGCTGTCGGCATGACCGAAGCGGACTGGGTCTTTGCCTTCCAGAGTCAGGGTGTTGCCGGTGCTCCATGGATCGGCCCATCGGTCGAGGACACACTTAAAGCGCTCGCCGAGGCTGGCCACAAAGCCGTCGTCATGCAGCCGGTCGGGTTCCTCTGCGATCACGTCGAGATCCTCTACGACATCGACATCAACTTCCGCGACTTCGGCAAGGAAATCGGCCTCGCCATTACCCGCGCAGAAAGCCTGAACGACTCGCCCACGCTGCTTCGCGCCATGGTTCACGTCCTCGCCACGCGAAGTGGCACGGACGAGGCTGCCTCGACGATCGCTTCGCCGTGGAGTGTTGCCGCCGAGGTGCGTACCGCGCCCATCCCTGAGCCCGAAATGGTCGGAGCGTAACAATGGCGCGCATCGCAATTCTTGGTGGTGGTATCGCTGGTCTGGCGGCCGCCTACGAGCTTGAGCAGCAACGGAAAGCAGGGAAGCCGCTCGACTGGCATCTTTTTGAAGCCTCTAACCGCTTTGGCGGCACGGTGCAAACCACGCGCCGCGAAACACCGGACGGCGTCTACATTCTTGAGGGCGGCCCGGACGCCTGGGTCACGGACAAGACGTGGGCCCGCGACCTTGCCGAAGAGCTCGGGCTTGGCGACGAGATCATCGCTTCCAACGAGGCCGGCAAGAAAACCTATGTCTGGTTGAACGGCGGGCTCGTGGCCATGCCTGATCGCATGCGCATGATGGTGCCTGAAGACCTCAGCACGCTGGATGCATCGGCCCTGTTCTCCGCATCGGCAAAACACGCCTTTGCGGAAGAGCTTGCCCGGGCTGAAGAGCTGAAGTCCACGGTGCCAGAGGAAGACGAATCGGTTGCGAACTTCGTGCGCCGGCACTTCGGCGAAGAGGTGCTCGAGAAGATTGGCGCGCCGCTGCTCTCCGGCGTGTTCGGCGGAGACACGGCAAGGCTGAGTGTGCGTTCTGTGATGGCCGTGTTCGTGAAGATGGAAGCCGAGCACGGGTCGCTCATCGCCGCATTGCAGGCGAGAAAACGTGAGCGCGGAGACAAGCCGCCGCAACCCACCTTCACCACCCTACGCCGCGGCATGGGCTCGTTGGTGGCTGCCGTGGTCTCCGCCTTGCCGCAGGACCGCCTGCATCGCCACAGCGCTGTTCAGGCGCTTCAACGCACCCCCGAAAGAGGGTGGCTTCTCACCACGCGAGTCGGAGGCGTTGGGGAGGCCTCTCACGACACATCGACGGATCCGTTCGATGTGGTGCTACTGGCGACACCCGTCGACGTCACCCGCGAGCTGCTTCGGCCCGTTGATCCCGATACCGCCGCATTGATTCCAGCGCACGCCAGCTCTGCTCTACTCGCCACCTTCTGCTGGCCTCGCGAAACCGCGAGCACGTTCACGGTCCCGCCCGGCTTCGGCTTTCTTGTGCCGCAGCCGATTGCGGAATCCGGTGTTCCTGAACCGGAGGATGAACTCATCGCCATTCACGGACATCCGCAGCTGCTGGCCGGCACCTTCACCGACCAGAAGTTCCCCGATCGCACTCCCAAAGGCGCCCGTGCTGTGCGCGTGTTTTTCGGCGGCCGGATAGCAGACAAGCTGGACAACAAGTCCGATGACTTCATAGCAGCCGAGGCCTTTCGTGAGCTCGGACTTGTGCTTCCAGATCTGCCCGCCCCGGAGCCGAGCCTAACGACCGTGAGTCGGTGGCCACGCAGCCTCCCGCAGTACGAAGTGGGGCATCTGACGCGCATGCAGGACCTCGATAGCCGCGTTGGGACACTCGGCAATCTTTACCTGCTCGGCAATGGATACCGCGGCGTAGGTGTACCTGATCTTATTCGTGATGCGCGTGCTGCTGCTTGCCGCATTGCGGAGCAAACTTGCTAGCCTCGCCGTTGCGCGACGCTTATGACATCAAAAGCGCGTTCCGGGGCAGGCGTAAACTTGCTGTATGGGGATTACCCGCGAACAAGCTTTGGACTGCTTCGCCTCTGACGACCTGATCGGCATCGGCATGGAAGCCGACGCCGTGCGTCGCCGCCTGCATCCTGAAGGTGTCGTCAGCTACATCATTGATCGCAACATCAACTACACCAACTTCTGCACGGAGTATTGCACCTTCTGCGCGTTCTATCGGCCGCTCAAGGGCAAGCTCGCTGCGGAGGGCTACATCCTCGACTTCAATACCATCTACGAAAAAATTCGCGAGACGGTCGAGATGGGCGGCACGGGTGTGTTGATGCAGGGTGGTATTCATCCTGACCTGAAGATTGAGTGGTTTGAGGCGCTGTTCACCACGATCAAGCAGCGCTTCCCGCAGATCTGGTTGCACTGTCTTTCTGCCAGCGAGATCCTTGCCATCGCGGAGTACTCGGACATCACCCTGCGCGAAACGATCATGCGTTTGCGGGATGCCGGACTCGACTCAATCCCCGGTGGTGGCGCGGAGATTCTCGATGATGAAGTGCGTGCCCGCATTGCTCGTCTGAAGTGCCGCACCGAAGATTGGGTTAGCGTGCACCGCACCGCCCATGAACTCGGTATGCACACCACCGCCACGATGATGTTTGGTGTCGGTGAAACCGTCGAACAACGGGTGAACCACTTCGAAGTGGTTCGCAAGCTGCAGGAAGAGACAGGTGGTTTCACCGCCTTCATCCCTTGGAGCTTTCAGCCGAATAACACTGCGTTGGGTGGTCGCGGGTGGGATGAAGCGACATCGGTGGAATACCTGAAGACGCTCGCCATCAGCCGCATGTATCTCGACAACATCGAAAATGTGCAGAGCTCCTGGGTTACACAAGGGCTGAAGGTCCTGCAGATGGGTTTACGCTTCGGTGGCAACGATGTTGGTTCGGTGATGTTGGAAGAGAATGTCGTTCGCGCGGCGGGCACCACCAACTGCACGACCGAAGAAGAACTGCGGCGCGTAATTCGCGACGCTGGCTTCAAGCCTGCCCAGCGTGACACGTTGTACCGAACCATGTTCTTAAATTAGCGAGCACGGCGTGCGCAGCTAAACGCACAGGCGTGCGTTGTGCACCCCACGCCTGTGCGCACGCACGATCCCTTGTTGCGTGCCGTAGGTTTTGCCCGTGTGGAGCGGTGCGTTGTTCCGTTGCTGGAAGGCAAGATGCAACTTTCATTAAAGCCTTCAACTAGGGCATTGGCGAGCACTGCATCATAAATCCGAATGGCAGTCGCGACAACTCAAAGTGTTGCCTCCGCCTCTAATAGTGTACGTTCGTAGGTAAGACTTCTTTTCCCTGCAAGTCAGAGCGGCATATCTCCGCCGTGGGTCTCATCTCTCGCATGTCGCCAAATTAACGGCGACATGCCCTACATGGTGC
>CAXTFS010000136.1:0-8285 GCA_964243395.1 uncultured Acidobacteriaceae bacterium
TCCGAGCCGTCCAACGGGCCATTCGTATGGATGGCTGTGAAGCGATGTTCCTGCAGCGCTAGCAGCATGGTTTGCGGGTCAAGTTTGTGGAAGTGGATCAGTCGCGTCGCGTTGAAGGGGTCGTACACATAGGGCTTACCAGCCGCATAGCACTCCAGGAGGCTCTCGCAAAGTGCCGGGCCTGCGTGGGCTTCCAGTGCCTGGACATCGTGCCGAAATCGTCGCTGCTCCACCCATGCCTCGCGCAGGCGCTGTACGGGATTCCAATTGCCGGACAAAAGCAGCGGAATAATCAGCCAGACAAAGCACACGGCCGGCACGGCCACAGTGTCGACAAGTTGTGACCAGCCGCCCAGGCGCGCCCGCCGTGGAGTGAGATCGTCGAAGAACAGTCCAAGCAGAATCGAGATCGCAACCAGCGCGCTGAACAGCACGTTGATATTGGCCCCGGAACCGCCGCTGAAGTAGCTTCCAAACACTAGAGAAAGCCCCAACAGAAAGCCGGCGATCCTGCGTTCGGGAACTCGTCGCTCGGCCCATGCGGTGTACCCCGCAGCAAGCAGAGGCGACAACACCGGCCCGAGAACGATGATGACCTTCATCGGAACGTCCGCAAAGGAGTAAAGCCTTGGCGACAACAGTTCGCTCGCAAAGAACGGTCCACCGAAATGGTTTGTGAGTCCAACCGCGATCGCAACGAACACGGCCCCCGAGCCCAGAAACAGCGAAGCAAGCGGTGTGGAGATCAGTGCAAGATCGATCAGCACCGCAAGCGGAAAATCAAGGGGGTTGTGCTTGATGAAAAGCGCTACAACGAACACCAGCGATGCCGCGGACACATGGAAGGCACTACGACGGTTGCGCACGTAGAGGTAGAGCCCCAGCAGAAACACGGCCTGCCCCAGCAACTGCGGATCGTCCACCCCAACATACGCATCAGCATCGGCACAGAAGATTGCCCAACAGAACAGGCCACCCAGCAACGACGCGCAGCGACTCGCACCCAGCGACCGGACAACGGCTCCGACCAGGCACGCGCTGCAAACCAGACTCAGCAGCGAGACCGCGCGTGCAGTAAACAGATAGTCGTGCGTGAAGCGATGCAACTGTGCCATGGCCCAGAACGACAGCATGGGGTAGTTCACCGTCGTCCAGCCGTAACCCTGCGGATAGAGAAACTGGTGTT
Organism: uncultured Acidobacteriaceae bacterium; assembly: GCA_964243395.1. Classification (GTDB taxonomy): domain Bacteria; phylum Acidobacteriota; class Terriglobia; order Terriglobales; family Acidobacteriaceae; genus Granulicella. Next base: position 1,187 of record CAXTFS010000136.1, read on the forward strand.
CAGCCACGGCTTGCGCGTTGTAGATGTTCCAGCCCTCGTTGTAGCTCAGCTCCAATCGCAGGAAGGCGCGGAGGACCGGCACCACGGCTGCGAACAGCGCGACGAACAGGGGAATCCAGATAGATCTTTTCTTCAGGGCAACACCACAGCAGCGGATGGGGGTGAGACGTTCGTCGGTACGGGTTGACGTCGAGCCTTGCCAACGGGAGGTCTGAAGGAGTCGCTAGCAACCGCCGCGCCCTTGGGTAAACAACCGTAATTTGATCGACGTCTTAAGCAGTGGAGGGGTTTCACGCCAGCGAATTGCTCCGCACAAAAATGACCCTGAGGCGCCGCATCGAATCAACGGAACCGGAACAAATGGCACATCCCGCACATTCGGCACAACTTTCCCCACAATCCGTGGTCAACAGCATTTCAGAGGACAGACCTCCAACCACACCGCAGCCGTTAACAATCTTGACGCTCTTCCGACAAGGTCGCGAGCCCCAACACGCTAGAATGAACCGGACAAGCGACCGACACAAGGAACCATCCAGATTCTGACTCAAACTCAATCGTCTTCCGGGTACGGTCAAACCACCGGACATCATCGTCCATCGGCACGATGGGCGACGTTCGCCCGGCAATCGACCTGTCTCGCTGCGGTCGTTCTCGGCGCGTTCCTGCTTCGCTTGATGCTTGTGGCCTTTCTGCTCAGCCACGTCTCCTCGCACACCATCGACTACAACGACTTCGGCTGGGAGAGTTGGGAGATGGGCTGGACGGCCCGCAGCATCTTCCTTGGCCAGGGCTTCAGCTCGCCGTTTCTTCCGGTCACCGGGCCTACCGCGCTCGTGCCGCCGCTCTACCCGTACATGCTTGCCGGCATCTTTCACCTGTTCGGGCTCAACACGGTCAAGGTCGCCTTCGCCGTTCTCGGCTTCAACAGCCTTTGCTCCGCGCTGACCTGCATTCCGCTGTACTTCTTCACGCTGCACTCATTTGGCCGGCGCGCCGCGCGCATTGCGAGCTTTGCCTGGGCGGTGTACCCCTTCGCCATCTACTTCGCGGCCGATCGTGTGTGGGACTACGCGCTCACCGGTCTGCTCTTCACCTGTTGCATGGTCACCGCACAGGCTCTGCCACGACGCGGTCTGCTGGCCTGGGCAGGCTTTGGTGCGCTCTTCGGCGTCACCATCCTTTCCAACCCCTCCGTGGTCTCGCTGCTGCCGTTCCTGCTGGTCATTGCGATGTTCAAGGTGTGGCGTTCGGGCGGCGCCTGGTTCACCAAGGGCCTGATCGCCACGGTGACCTTTCTTGCCGTCTGCACCCCCTGGACGGTGCGCAACCACCGCGTGATGCACGCGAACTTCTTTATCCGCGACGGCTTCTGGCTGGAGTTCTACGCGGGCAACAACGGCGACACCTCCGAGTCCAACTCCAACTTCGCGCACCCGGCCAGCAATCCAGTCGAAATGCAGCGCTATCAGCAGGCCGGCGAGATCGCCTACATGGCCGGGAAGCGTGTTGTCGCGCTGGACTTCGTCAAGCATCACCCCGGCTTCTTTGTCGTCGCTTCCGTGCGCCGCGTGATCCGCTTCTGGACCGGCTTCTGGTCGCTCCGTCCCGGCTATCTCAAGTACGAGCCGTTCGATCTGCCCAACATACCCTTCTGCGTCTTTCTGCTGTTCTACCTGGTGCGCGGGCTGGCGCGTTGCTGGCGCGAAGACCGTGTCGCCGCGCTGCCGTACGTGCTGGCGGTCCTGTTATTTCCAATCCCTTACTACCTCACGCACAGCTCCATGGACTACCGGCAGCCGCTTGAGCCCATCATCGTCGTGCTGGTCACCATGGGCCTCTTCCGCAAACGCGCCGCCCATCGTTCCCTGGGGGACGGGGCTGATGTGCGCTCCGAAGCGGATGCGATCGCCGCCTAAGGTAGGCCGCATCCAGCCCTGCCTACAACTCTCGTGGCAGCGCTGGGCGTGGCGCCTGGGAGGCGCTTACAGAACTCTTACACACAGCGGCGCTGGGGCTCTGTACCTTCAAGCATGAAGGAGCACGACCCCGCCCATGAATTCTGCCACACTTACCACCCCTGAAACGACTGCAACCAGCACCGCAGCCGAGGCCTTGCGCTCCGCCCAGGAAGCCACGCTCAAGATCAAGCAGGATCTGCGCATGGGCCGTGAGCACCAGGAAGGCCGCATCAACTGGATCACCAGCGTCTTCATGGGCGTCTTTCATCTGCTCGCGATTGTCGCTCTCTTCTTCTTTTCCTGGAAGAACCTCGCGGCGGCCATGATCATGTATTTCTTCGCGATCAACGTCGGCATCGGCATGGCCTACCATCGCCTGCTCACGCACCGCGGCTACCGCGTGCCCAAGTGGCTTGAGTACTTCCTCACCATGTGCGGCACCCTGGCGCTCGAAGGCGGACCCATCTTCTGGGTGGCCACGCACCGCGTGCACCACCAGAACTCCGACCACGAGGGCGATCCCCACACCCCGCATGATGGCACCTGGTGGGCCCACGCCGGCTGGATCCTCTCCGGTCGCGCGCTGCACTCCGAAACCGCCCTGCTTGGCCGCTATGCTCCCGATCTCACCCGCGATCGCGTCCATGTCTGGCTCTCGCGCTTTCACTGGCTGCCGCTGATCGTCGCCGGTGTTCTTCAGCTTGCGATCGGCGCTGCTGTGTCACCCGGACATCGCATCCTTGGTGGCCTCACCATGATGCTCTGGGGCACGTTTCTCCGCACCACCCTCGGCCTCCACGCCACATGGCTGGTCAACTCGGCAACGCACCTCTGGGGCAAGCGCCGCTTCGAGACCAAGGACGATTCGCGCAACAACTGGATCGTTGCGCTGCTGACCGGTGGCGAAGGCTGGCACAACAATCATCACGCTCATCCCGTCAGCGCGCGCCACGGCCTTGCCTGGTACGAGTTCGATATCAACTACTACGGCATCTGGCTGATGGAAAAGGTCGGTCTCGCGAAGAAGGTGCAAATCGCGCAGTACGATCGCCAGAACCCAAGGCCCGCCGGCGCCGCGTAAACCGCAGCACAGCGTCATCCTTCCCAAGGCAGCCGACTCACCCGAGTTGGCTGCTTTGCGTTGGGGACCGCACCGCTTTCTCGCTATACTCGCCTCGGACAACCATGAACCTGACGCGACGGCGAGGCATCCAGGCGTTCTTCATCACGCTGGGCGCGTGCCTCATCGGTCTCGCGATTGCGCTCAACGTCACCTGGATCGGCAACAATGGGCGGCGTCTCGCGATCGACCTGCTCGGTGTGCTGCTGTTTGCGATTCTGATTGCCGGCGTCGCGCTCAACACAGTCTTTTTGCTGCGCGAGATCCGGCGCAACGAGCGCCAGGACAGCTTCCTGAACTCTGTCACGCACGAGCTCAAAACTCCGCTCGCCAGCCTGCGACTCTACCTCGACACCCTGGAACGCCGCCCGGTTCCGGAGGAGCAGCGCCAGGAGTTCTACCGCACCATGCGCGCCGACACCGATCGTCTTCTCGGCACCGTCGAGCAGATCCTCAAGGCGGGCGAGATCGGCCATCGCGAACGCGTCGGCAAGCGCACCAACGTCGAGCTTCATCCGCTGGTGGCGGAGTGCGCCGCCAGCGTGGTCGCCCGCTACCATCTCCAGCCCGACGCGGTGGTGGTCGAAGACATCCCTGGTCGCGTCCGCCTCGATGTTTGGGGGGACGCTGAAAATCTGCGCACGGCCATCCTGAACCTGCTGGATAACGCGGTGAAGTACTCCCCCGGCGGTGTGCGCATCGTGTGCCGCCTGTCGATCGATAAGTACGTTTACGCCGTACTCTCGATCAGCGACACAGGCCTCGGCCTGCCACCCGACGAACTGAAGCGCATCTTCAAGCGCTTCTACCGCTCCTCCTCCGCCGATCGTGTGAAGATCAAGGGAACCGGCATCGGCCTCTTCCTGGTGCGCACCATCGCTCGCCAGCACGGAGGCGATGTACGTGCCGTCAGCGAAGGCCTGGGCAAGGGGACGACCATGCTGCTGCGCCTTCCGCTGGCCCTGAGCTAATCCTGAATCCTCACGTATTCTGAGCGACATTGCGAGCCAATCCATGAGTGACGCACCCGGCTCTCCGCCCGACCTTCCGTTGATCGCCGTTGTGGAAGACGAAGAGCATCTCGCGCAGGGCCTGCTCTTCAACCTGCAGGCCGAGGGCTTCCGCACCCACCACGAAGCCGACGGCGACGCCGCGCTCGCCTGGCTGCTCGCGGCCGACGATCCCCCCGCCGCCGTGCTGCTCGACGTCATGCTGCCCGGCCAGGACGGCTTCAGCATCGTGCGTGCACTGCGTGCGGCCGGCCGCTTCACCCCGGTGCTGCTGCTCACCGCGCGCGGCCGCACCGAGGACGTGCTTGAAGGCTTTGCCGCCGGCGCGGACGACTACCTGCCCAAGCCGTTCGATCTGGACGTGCTGCTGGCGCGGCTGGGCAGCCTGTTGCGCCGCACGCGCTGGGCCGGCACCGGCCGCGGAGCGCCCCCCCTGCCCGAAGCAGCGGCCACCGATGCCCCGTCGACCCCGAGCGTGGTCCACGTGGGCGACCGGCAGATCGACTTCGACGCGCTGGAGATCCACGGTGGCGAACAGCCCGTCCACCTCACCGTGATGGAAGCGGATCTGCTGCGCTACCTGATCGCCCGCCACGGTCGCGTGGTCTCCCGCAAGGAGCTGCTGGAGGAGGTCTGGCGCGTACACGGCGATACCGACACACGCCCCGTCGACAACTTCATCGTCCGTCTGCGCCGCTACCTTGAGCCCCAGCCGGCGGAGCCCGTTTATCTGCTCACCGTCCGCGGCGTGGGCTACCGCTATGTCGCTCCGAACGTCTGAGCCCCTCGTCTCTGCTCCCCTCCCCCGGCGCGCGCATCACATCTCTATGGCTACCCTCGCACTCGAAATCGAGAGAATGCACTGCGGCGCCTGTGTGCGCCGAGTCACGCAGACGCTGAACGCCCTGCCCTCCACCCACGCCGAGGCGGTGAGCATCGGCGCTGCCCGTGTCATCTCCAATGCTCCGGTACCGGAGATCCTCCAGGCGCTCGATGCTGCCGGCTTTCCCGCCCAGGTCACCGTCACCCAGCCGTGAGCACCATTCCGGCAGCAGCGCCAGAAACGTCGGCCGCCGCGTCGGAGCAGACCCTGCGCATCGCCGGCATGACCTGCGCCGCCTGCCAGATCCATGTGCAGCGTGCGCTTGAGTCCGTGCCCGGCGTGGCCACCGCCTCTGTTGACCTGCTCGGCCACGGTGCCCAGGTCACCAGTAGCGTCCCGGTCGACCCTGCCCTGCTCGCCTCCGCGGTCCGCAAAGCGGGCTACCGCGTCGTGGATCGTGCGCCCGACAATGCTCCTTCGGACGACGAGGTGGAAAGCCGGTGGGACCGGTCCCTGGGCTGGCGAGCCGTGCTTTCGCTCGTCGCCGGCGCACTCGCCATGCTGCTTTCCATGCCCCTGATGGCGGCGGCCACCGGCGCACAATTGGATCCACTCAGCCGCCTGCTGGCCCATGGCGCGATGCCCCTTATGCCGGCGGTCCTGATGCACGCGCCCGCCGAACCGCTGCGCTGGATCCTCTTCGGCCTTGCCCTCGCTGCCATGCTTTTTGCCGCGCCCGAGATCTACGCCGCGGCCTGGAATGCGGCTCGTCATCGCGCCACCAACATGAACACCCTGGTGGCGCTCGGCACGCTCTCGGCCTTTGCTGTCTCCGCCGTCGTCACCGTGGCCGATGCCCTGCACCATCCCCTGCCGCTCTTCGGTGATGTGTACTTCGAAGCCGTCGTGCTGATCCTCGGCTTTCTGCTCGCCGGCCGCTGGCTTGAGGCTCGTGCGCGCCGCCGCGCCATGAGCGATCTTCGCGGCTTTGCCCGCGTCGAGACGGGGGAGGCACGCTGGCTCGGCGACACCGTCCCTGCTGATCCCTCAACCCTGCTGAGCGCTCCGGAAACCCTGCTACCCCTCGATGCCCTGGCTGTCGGGGACCTGCTCCGTGTGCTGCCCGGCGACCGGGTTCCGCTTGACGCCGTTGTGCTTGCCGGCCGCAGCTCGGTTGACGAAGCCATGCTCACCGGCGAGCCCATGCCGGTCACTCGCGCAGCCGGCGACCGTGTTCTGGGTGGCACACTCAATCTTGACGGCGCGCTTGTGCTCCAGGCCACCGCGGTCGGCGCTGACTCCACGCTGGCGCAGATGGATCGCCTGCTGCGCCGTGCACGCGCCAGCCGTGCCCCCATGCAGGGGCTCGCTGACCGCGCCAGCGCCATCTTCGTGCCGGCCGTACTGCTGCTGGCAGCCCTTACCTTCACCACCTGGGCTGTTCTCGACAACACGGGCGCGCACCATGCCGGCTTCGCCCGCGCCGTCTCGCTTGCCATCGCCGTGCTGGTCGTTGCCTGCCCCTGCGCACTGGGCCTGGCGGTGCCCGCGGCGGTCACGGTCGCGCTGGGCAGCGGGGCACGTGCCGGGCTGCTGTTCAAAGGCGGTGAGGCGCTCGAACGCCTCGCTGCCGTGAATACCGTGGCCTTCGACAAAACCGGCACCCTAACCGAGGGCAAACCGCAGATCGTCGCCTTCGATGCCCTGCCAGCCGCCCCAGGCCTCGCTAAAGATCCGGAACGGACCCTTCTGCAGTGGGCTGCCGCGACGGAGGGGCTATCCACCCATCCCCTCGCCTCTGCCATCCGCGGGTATGCGCGTGAGCACGGAGCGGACATGGCCTCGGCTGCCACCGAAGGCAAAGTCCTGCCCGGCATCGGCACGGAGGCCACGGTGGCTGGACACCGCATCGCGGTCGGCAACGCGGCCCTGCTGGCAACCGGCGCTGCGGAAGCGCTCGCACGGATACCCCCAGCCCTGGGAGATACAACGCCGATGTACCTCACCGTGGACGGCGCCCATGCAGCGACCTTTTTCGCGCGCGACACACCGCGCCCCTCTGCACAAGCGGCGGTAAACGACCTCCGCAAGCTGGGCCTGAGTGCCGTTCTCCTCACCGGCGACACCCTTGACGCTGCCCGCGGCATCGCCGCTCAGCTCGGCGTCACAGAGGTCCACGCAAAGC
>CAXTFS010000137.1:0-8248 GCA_964243395.1 uncultured Acidobacteriaceae bacterium
GAGGCGTACCGGTACACCTGCCCGAGATCAGTGTGCGCACGGGGGACACGAGTCAGAAGGATCGTGCGCGCTTCAAGCGGCATCCGGGCGAGATCCTGATCACGACGCCGGAGTCGCTGTATCTGCTGCTGACCTCCGACGCGGGCGAGGCGCTGCGGTCGGTGGAGACGGTGATCATCGACGAGATTCATGCGCTGGTGCCGACAAAGCGTGGGGCGCACATGGCGCTTTCGCTGGAACGGCTGGAGGCGCTGTGTGGGCGCAGGCTGCAGCGCATCGGGCTGAGCGCGACGCAGCGTCCGCTGGAGGAGGTCGCACGTTTTCTGGGGGGTGCGGAAGGGGGGCGTGCGTTGGCGATGCAGCCGCCGGCCCAGCAGTCGACGGAGCAACGCACCGAGCAGGCGGTTGCGGAGACGGCAGGCATCATGGCTGGCACCGCCGCGGAGTACACGTCAGCAGAAGAGGCCGAAGTGAGTGCGGCGCCCGAGCCGGGGGCCGCGGCTGGGCCGAGCTTCCGTCCCGTGACGATCATCAACGCGGGCGCTCGTAAGCGGCTGGAAATCCGCGTTGAAGTCCCGGTAGAGGACATGGCGAAGCTGGGCGAGATCCAGGATCTGCCCAGCGGACCGGCGTCGCAGGGGCCCAAGCGCACCAGCATCTGGCAGAGCATTCATCCACGTTTGCTGGAGATTGTTCGTGAGCGCACGTCGACCTTGATCTTTGTGAACGCGCGGCGTGTGGCGGAGCGCCTGGCAGGTGCCTTGAATGAACTTGCGGGTGAACCCGTGGCGCGGGCTCACCATGGATCACTGGCTTCGGCACAACGCTCGGAGATCGAAGAGCTGCTCAAAGCTGGGCGGCTTAAGGCGCTGGTGTGTACGTCGTCGCTCGAATTAGGCATCGACATGGGCGCCGTGGACCTGGTGATCCAGATTGAAGCGCCGCCCAGCGTGGCGAGTGGGCTGCAGCGCATCGGTCGCGCAGGCCATCAGGTCGGTGCGCCTTCAAACGGCATCATCTTCCCGAAGTACCGCGCGGACCTTGTTGCCTGTGCCGCCGTGACGCAGGCGATGCACGAAGGCCATGTGGAGCACACGCGTTTCCTGCGCAACCCGCTGGATGTGCTGGCGCAGCAGATTGTGGCCGTCATCGCGCAGCCACCGCTGCCGCTTGCAGAGGTGGAGCACCGACTGAAGCGCAAAGGCAAGTCGACGGTCAAAGCGAGAAATCGTGGCGGCCAATCGGTCGGGTATGAGGCGGAGATCGAAGAGGACGCGCCGGGCATCAGCTACGACGCCCTGTTTGCGCTGGTGCGCAGCGCGGCCCCGTTTGCAAATCTCAGCGTGGCTGTCTTTGACGGCGTGCTCGATATGCTCGCGGGCCGGTACCCTTCCGATGAGTTCGCGGAGCTGCGTCCGCGTGTGACCTGGGACCGGCAACGCAACTGGATCACGCCGCGTGGTGGGGCAAAGCGACTTGCGATTCTCAACGGGGGCACGATCCCGGATCGTGGCCTGTTTGGCGTCTTTCTGAGTGGATCGGCGAGCAAGCCGTTGCGTGTGGGCGAGCTGGATGAGGAGATGGTGTTCGAGGCGCGTACGGGCGACACCTTCATCCTTGGTGCCTCGACCTGGCGCATCGATGAGATTACGCAGGATCGTGTGCTGGTGAGTCCCGCGCCGGGTGAGCCAGGCAAAATGCCGTTCTGGCACGGCGATCAGGCCGGGCGCCCCATTGAATTCGGCAAACGGATCGGTGCACTGGTCCGTGAGCTGCGCGAGCTGCCGCGTTCAGTCGGCATCGCAAAGCTGACACGCGATCACGACCTTGATGAGAAGGCCGCGGAAAATGTGCTGCGCTACCTTGCCGACCAGGAGCTTGCAACCGGGCAGGTGCCGGACGATCGCACGATCGTGATCGAGCGCGTCCGCGACGAACTGGGTGACTGGCGGGTGTGCTGTCTCACGCCGTTTGGATCGCGTGTGCACGCACCGTGGGCGATGGCGGTGACGGCGAAGATCAAAGCTGCTGGCCTCGATGTAGAAACGATGTGGAGCGAGGACGGCTTTGTGCTGCGCTTCCCGGAGACGGACCAGCCACCGGACGCGGAGTTACTGCTGCTGGAGCCGATCGAAGCAGCGGAGTTGGTTCAGCAACAGTTGGGATCAACGGCGCTGTTTGCGGCGAAATTTCGCGAGGCCGCAAGTCGCGCTCTGCTGCTGCCGCGTCGGCGTGCGGACGGACGCACACCGCTGTGGCAGCAACGCAAGCGCGCCTACGACCTGCTGGGTGTGGCGGCCCGTTATGCAAGCTTTCCGATCTTGCTTGAGGCCTATCGCGAGTGCCTGCGCGATGTCTTCGACATGCCTGCCCTCGCCGAAACATTGCGCAATATTGGAAACCGCTCGTTGCGTGTGCACGTGGTGGATTCGCGCACGCCATCGCCGTTTGCGGGCGCGCTGCTGTTCAGCTATGTCGCGAATTACATCTACGACGGGGATGCGCCGCTGGCAGAGCGTCGTGCCCAGGCGCTGTCAATCGACCAGGATCAACTGCGTGAGCTGCTTGGCGATGCGGACCTGCGTGAGTTGCTGGACATCAACGCGATTGAAGAGACCGAAGAGCAGCTGCAATGCACAGCAGATACGTACCGCGGACGATCGCTCGACGGCATGCACGATCTGCTGCTGCGGTTGGGTGATCTGACCCGCGATGAGCTCCGGCAACGATCCACGGAGATCGACATGGACGCCACGGTGGAGCGGCTGGTACGCGCACGGAGAGTTTTGGAACTGCGCTTCGGCGGCGAGAAACGCGTGATTGCCGTGGAAGATGCGGCGCGTATGCGCGATGCGCTGGGTGTGCCGCTACCTCCCGGGCTGCCGACTGTGTTTCTGGAGCCAGTACCGGAAGCTTTGTTGGACCTGGTGCGACGTTACGCGCGTACACATGGGCCATTCACCACACCTGACCTTGCGCAGCGTTACGGTTTGCCTAAGGAGAGCGTGGAGGCTGTGCTGCAGCGTCTGGTAGGCATGGGCCGCGTGATGGAAGGCGGCTTCCGGCCCGGTGGACTGAATCGCGAGTGGATCGATGCCGAAGTGTTGCGCACGATCCGCCGTAAGTCGCTCGCTCGCCTGCGCAAGGAAGTCGAGCCCGTGGCGCAGGCCACGCTGGCGCGGCTGTTTACGCGCTGGCAGGGTGTTGTGCAGCCACGGCGTGGGCTGGATGCCTTGCTGGATGTCATCGAAAACCTGCAGGGAGCACCGCTGCCCGCATCGCTGCTGGAGACGGAGATCCTGCCCGCACGGATCAGCGGCTACAAGACTGCGGATCTTGATACGCTGATCGCGGCCGGCGAAGTCACGTGGATCGGCCTCGCGCCTCTGGGCGAGCGTGATGGGCGTATCGCGCTCTTTCTCGCAGAGAAGTTGCCGATGCTCTGGCCACCGGACCGCGTGCAGACGGGTGGGCCAAGGTTTCAGCTTTCGAGTGCCTCGAGCGAGCCACTGAGTGAGCGCGAAGGCAACGTGCTCGATGCCCTGCGCCGGAATGGTGCGTCCTTCTTCCAGCCGCTGCATGACGGTCTGGGAGGAGGATATCCCGGCGAAACCATCGATGCCTTGTGGTCGTTGGTGTGGCGCGGTCTGATCACCAACGATGCCTTGCACTGCCTGCGCGCGTACTGTGAACGTTCCGGGTCGAGCAGTGGGCGGCAGGGCAAGCCCACGCGTCGCGTGCATAACCAATCGGGGTTCCGCAGCCGCCGCACCACACCGCCCACCGTGCAGGGACGTTGGAGCCTGAATGAGGTCGCCTTCGATGAGAGCCGTGCCACCCCGCTGAAACAGACAGAGTGGTCGCATGCGGTCGCGCAGCAGTTGCTTACACGGTACGGTGTTGTCTTTCGTGAGACCGCCCATGCGGAAGATCTGCCTGGTGGTTTTTCGGCCATCTATGACGTGTTGAAGATGCTGGAGGAGAGTGGCCGTGTTCGGCGTGGCTACTTCGCCGCGGACCTTGGCGCAACGCAGTTTGCGCAGCCAGCGGCGGTGGATCTGCTGCGTTCCCTGCGGCCCGGTGAGCACAATGGCAGTGCGGAAGAAGGTCGCGAGGCACTGATGCTGGCAGCGACTGACCCGGCGAATCCGTACGGTGCGTTACTGCGCTGGCCGGCAGCGCCGGAGGAGGGATCCACGTTGACGCGTTCGGTCGGTGCGCGTGTGGTGCTCATCGACGGCGCGCTGACAGGCTACCTGCGCCGCGGCAATCCTGACCTGCAGCTGCTGTTGCCCGAAGAGGAGCCGATGCGCTCCAACGTGATGCGCTCAGTCGCAGAGTTCTTCGTGCAGAACGTACAGCGTGCCGAGGCAGAGGGCGGTTCACGTGCGCGCGGCGGCATGTTGATCACCGCTGTTAACGGGGTGCCGGTTGCTGAGCATCCCATTGCGCGTGCGTTGCTCGACGCCGGCTTTCAGGCGGCGCCCATGGGCTTCAACGTGCGACGTGGCCTGCCGCAACTGCCAGGACACTTCAGTCCTCCGCTTGTCGAGGCGGTTGAGGTTCTTGAAGAAGAGACCCCGGACGATGGAGGCGGCTATGCCTGAGGGAGACACAATCTTTCGTGCTGCCCGTGCCTTGCAAAAAGCGTTAGGTGGCAAGGTGGTGACGGCGTTCGAAGCCAACGTCGCCAAGCTGGCGAGTGTGGCGGATGACAAGGGTATCGTCGGGCGCACGGTGGAGAAGGTCGATGCGCGTGGCAAGTGGTGCCTGATGCACTTCTCGGATGACCTGATCCTGGTGACGCACATGTTGATGTCAGGATCGTGGCATATCTATCGCGTGGGGGAGCGGTGGTACTCGCCACGCAGCAGCATGCGGTGTTCGGTTACATGTGGAGACTTTGTCGCTGTGGCGTTCAACGTGCCCGTCACGGAGTTCCATACGGAGCGATCTCTGGCGCGCTACTCGCAGGTGCCCAAGCTGGGTCTGGATATCCTCAGCAGCGAGTACAGCATCGACAGTGGTGTGCAGGCGATGCGCAACTACGGGGCGCAGTATCCTGAGGCGGAGGTCGGCGTCACGCTGCTGAATCAGCGCGTCATGGCGGGGCTTGGCAACGTGTACAAGAGCGAGGTGCCGTTTGCCGCCGGAGTCAACCCTTTCCGGCAGATGCGCACGCTCGCCGATCGCGAGATGGAAGTGATGGCCGAGGTCTCGGGCCGCTACATGCGTGCAAACATAGTCGATGGCGCAGCCGATGGCATCGTGACGTATGCCGGCAATCGGCGCACCACGCACAGCATGAACGCGGGAGACCGGTTGTGGGTGTACGGGCGGCAAGGGCAGGAGTGCCGCCGCTGCGGTGCGCTGGTCATGATGCGTAAGCAGGGTGAGCAGGTGCGGTCGACCTACTGGTGTCCGCAATGCCAGCCGTGGATCGCGGCGCAGGGACAAAGCCCGGAGGCTCCCGTGGGTGGCATGGTGAAGCTGCTCGGGCCGCGACGCCGATCCAGCTGCTGAGCGCTCATTGCGAGGCCCAGCGTACTTACTGTGGAGGCGTAGCCGGCTCATCCTGCTCCGGCTTGTCTTTCTTCAGGCCCAGCATCTTCTGGAGTACGTTGCGATGCATCTCTTCGGTGTTGATCGGGTTCGGCGTCGGGCGCTGCGGCGTGGGCTGATTCGGTTGGCCAGGCGGCGCCGTCGCCTGGGGGTCGCTGTTTACCGGTCCTGCGCCGTAGAGCTGGCTGCCCAGGGTCTGTGCATCGATGCCCATGTGCGAGCAGGTGCTTTGTGGCGCAGCGCCGGCGAGGAACGCCGCACTGAAGGTGTCACTGGGGCAGCTTTCATCGGCGGGCAGGTTGCTGGCGCGATCGACGCGTACCAGCTGCACCCCATCCGGCGGAGGAAGAAACGCCTTCATGTCGGAGTATTGCGGAAGTCGAATGGCACGGTTCATGAACTCAGCCCAGATGGGCGCAGCGGCGACGGCACCCTGCAGCTTCACATCGGTGTAGTCGTCGTTGCCGATCCACACGATGCAGATCAGGTTCGATGTGTAAGCAGCAAACCACGCATCGTGCGAGGTACCCGTTTTGCCCGCTGCCGGCGCGGTAAACCCCATCTTGCGCACAGCCACGCCATAACCAAAGTTCATCACGCCTTCGAGCAGGTTTTGCGTGAGGTAGGCGGCCTTCGGGTTCATGACCTGCTTGGCTTCGGGCGTGTAGTCCGCCACCACGTCGCCATTGGTGTTGCGCACGCCGGAGAGCAGCCACGGCGTGACATGGACGCCGCTGTTTGCAAACACGGTGTAGGCCCCGGCCATGTCGAGTGGGGTCGCATCGTAGGAGCCGAGTGAGACGGCAGGTGTGCCTTTTGCGGCGGTAATGCCGGAGGATCGGGCAAGCGCGGCGACATTGCCAAAGCCGACCTGTTCGCCAAGCGAGATGGTGGCGTTATTCAAGGAGTGCGCCAGCGCGTAGATCGCCGTGACGTCGCCATGGTATTGGCCCATGTAGTTGCCGGGGCTGTACGTCTGGCCGTCGAAGTTGAAGGTCGTGGGCACGTCATGCAGGATTGTGAGTGCGTTGAAGGGTGTCGTCCCGCCCAGCATCTCGCCGTCGACCGCCTGTTCTTCGGCGGTGGCATACACCCAGGGCTTGAAGATGGATCCGGTGGGACGCTTGCTCGTGGCGTGATTGAGTTGTGAAGCCGAGTAGTTGCGGCCGCCCACAAGGGCCAGCACCTGGCCTGTATGTGGGTTCAAGGCGATCAAGGCAACCTGCGGCAACGCCCCGGAACCGCCGTTCTTATGCTGCGCACGGACGAGTTCATCGACGCGCCGCATGCCCACATCGACCGCGTCAGAAGCGGCGCGCTGGAGCTCCGGATCAAGCGACGTGTAGATGCGCAGTGAGGAGTGCGAAGCATCATAATCCCCGATGCGCTGCACGATCTGATCGTGCACGAGATCGACAAAGTAGGGCGCTTCGCTGGCATCGACATCAGCCGGTGCAAGATGGATTGGCGCAGCCTTTGCAACTGCCGCCTGCTCTGCGGTGATGGCGCCGGTCTGCACCATGGAGTCGAGAACGATGTTGCGGCGCTCCGTCGCGCGATCCATGTGGCGATACGGCGAGAAGTAGTTGGGCCGTTGAATCATGCCTGCCAGCAGGGCACATTCCTGGAGGTTGAGCTGCTTGAGGTTCTTGCCGAAGTAGGTCTGCGCGGCTTCACCGAAGCCGTTGATCGCGAAGGAACCGCGCTGGCCAAGATTGATCTGATTGGCATACATCTCGAAGATCTGCTGCTTGTTAAAGCGCGCTTCGAGCTGGTAGGTGATCATGATCTCGGCGATCTTGCGGGCGTAGGTCTTCTCCGGCGTAAGAAAGAAGCCACGGGCGAGTTGCTGTGTGATCGTGGAGCCGCCGCAGCCTTTGTGATTCGAGATCACGTCCTGCACAGCGCATTTGATCGTGCGGACGTAGTTGATGCCGGAGTGCTCGAAGAAGCGTCGATCTTCGATCGCGAGAACGGCCTCCACCATGCGTGGCGGGATCTCGTCATAGGTGACCATGCGACGCTTGGTGCGATTCTTGTCTTCGCTGAGCGCGGTGATCAGCTGTGGCTCAAGCTTGTAGGCACTGAGCGGAGCACCGTTCTCGGCCGTGATGGTTTGGACTACGTTGCCGGCGGCATCGATGGTAGCGCCGTCAGCGGCAAGATAGCTCTGCGGGCCTGGCTTGATCGAGATACCGCCGCCATTTAGCTGATAGGAACCCAGCGCGCCGCTGCCACCACCGCTGGTGTAGCCCGCCTTGCGCAGGCTGGCGGCAATCTCTTCAGCGGCGAGGTGCTGGCCCGGCCGCACCTCCTGGGGTGCCGCGTAGATCTGTGCGGTTGAGGAGAAGAGTGGGCCCTGCGCAAGGCGCTGGTCGACAAGGCCCTGGTACTGGTGGTACTCCACAGCAAAGGTGATGCCACCGACCACTGCCAGCAGGAGGATGAGCACAAGTGCCGCTCGCAGTGCGCGCCACAGGAGGGAGTGCCGATTGCTGCCGATCTTTACGCGAACGGGGTGCCTCCTGGAGCTACTGCGTGAAGCTACTGCTTAGACGCGCTGATCAGATCGCGAAGATACGACGTGAGCTCGCCGATAGAAACATCGGTGGATGTGCCACGAAGACGATCGACGACTTCGGCCGCGCCCTCGGCGAGCTGCTTGCGGATGTTGACGCGGAAGGTA
>CAXTFS010000138.1:0-8212 GCA_964243395.1 uncultured Acidobacteriaceae bacterium
GGTCCGGATACAGCTCCCGCGCCCGGTCCTTGGAGCCTTCGAGCGCGACCACGCGCAGCCCCCTGTAGGTGTTCTGGCCCAGCTTTGCGTTGAGGTCCACGAACGTGGCGGCCATCTTGCCCCAATCGCGCAGCTTCAACGCCCGCTTGCCCACACGCGCGCCGGTGACTACGCCGATCGCATCGGTGGCACAGCGATCGATCTCCACAAACACCACGGGCCGCTTGCGATCCGGGTTGGGTTCGCCATTCGCGAGCGTCTTTTTGCGGGGATCATGAATCCCGAGGCGATCGAGCGCCAGCATCGCCATGCGCACACCCAGGATTTGCCCGGCGCAGAGGTGCCCGTGGGCCCGCTCGGCCTCACCCAGCAACTCGTCCAGCTCCGACTTTGTCTCTGGATCGTGCACTTCCAATACTTCGGTCGCCATGACTCGATGCTACGCCGCCCAGCCGCTACGTCGCCGCATCCTACCCCGCATGGCTGACAGCGAGTTTGCCGGGACCCAGTGGTGGCAGCGCGGCGTGATCTACCAGATCTACCCGCGATCATTTCAGGACACGGATGGCGATGGCGTGGGCGATCTGCCCGGCATCACGGCGCGCCTGGACTACCTCGTTGCGCTGGGCGTCGATGCCGTCTGGATCTCACCTATCTATCCGTCGCCCATGGCCGACTTTGGTTACGACGTGGCGGATTACACCGGCATCGATCCGCTCTTCGGTACGCTCGCCGACTTCGACGCGCTGCTCGCCGCGGCGCACGGCAAGGGCCTGCACGTGATCCTGGACTTTGTCCCGAACCACAGCTCCGACCAACATCCGTGGTTCCTGGCGTCGCGGTCCTCACGCACCGATCCGCATCGCGACTGGTACCTGTGGCGCGACCCCGCGGAACCAACCAACGCAGACGACCACCGACCCGCCAGCGAGCGCTACCCGAACAATTGGACCTCCCACTTCGGCGGCCCGAGCTGGACCTGGGACGAGGCCACGCAGCAGTTCTACCTGCACTCGTTTCTGAAGCAGCAGCCTGACCTCAACTGGCGCAACCCGGACCTGCGCGCGGCGATGTATGCGGCCATGCGCTTCTGGCTGGACCGCGGCGTCGACGGCTTCCGCATGGACGTCCTTTGGCTGCTGATCAAGGACGACCAGTTCCGCGACAACCCCACCAATCCCTCGTACAGCGCCGACATGCACGACCATACGCAGACGCTGCCGGTGTACAACTCCGACCAGCCCGGCACGCATGAGATCGTGGCCGAGATGCGCGCGCTGATGGACGGCTATGGTCCGACCTTGAACGTGGGACAGACCGCGACGCATGCAGGCCCGGTCTCCCATCGCGTGCTGATCGGCGAGATTTACCTGCCGCTGCCGGAGCTGGTGCACTACTACCTGGGCGCGGCGCCGCAGGCCGGTGGAATCGAGGGCAGCTCGCCCGAGATCCCGGAGCTGAAGGGCGCTAACCTTCCCTTCAATTTTCACCTGATCCAGACCGAGTGGTGTGCCCGCGCAATTGCGAGCATCATCAACACCTACGAAAGCCTGTTGCCCTCCGGCGCCTGGCCCAACTACGTCCTCGGCAATCACGATCAGCCACGCCTGGCTTCACGGGTTGGCGCGCTGCAGGCTCGTGCTGCGGCGATGCTGCTGCTGACACTGCGCGGTACGCCGACGCTGTACTACGGTGACGAGCTTGGCATGACGGACGTGCCGATCGCGCCGGACCAGGTGCAGGATCCGGCGGAAAAGAACGAGCCCGGCAAGGGGCGCGGGCGTGACCCGGAGCGCTCGCCCATGCTTTGGCTGGACGCACCGAACGCCGGCTTCACGACGCCGGCCGCCACACCCTGGCTGCCGCTGCTCAACGACTGGCCGACGGAGAATGCCGCGGCACAGGGCAGCCGGCCGCGCTCGATGCTGAGCCTCTACCGCCGGATACTGGCCCTGCGCCACGCGCATCCTGCGCTCAGCGAAGGCACGATCGCTGCGGTCTCGGCGGAGGGCGACCTGCTGCGCTTCGAACGCCGCGACGGCACACGCCGCTTCCAGGTCCTGCTCAATCTTGGGGGGGAGCCGACGGAGGTGCACTGCGCGAGTGGACGCGTCCTTCTGACCACGCTGCTCGACGGCGAAGGCGCCGCGGTGAACGGCAACATCACGGTGGAGGGTGGGGAAGGGCTTCTGATCGCACTCGACTGAAGCGCTGGACAAGGTACCCTCTGGAACTGCGGCCTTTTGCTTTCCGTATAGAACCCCAGAGAAACTGAAGGGAACAACCCGAGCCGGGTGGGGCGCGAATGGCAGGGTCAGGGTGAGTGAAAGCTATGACCTATCGCATCGCACGCAACGGAAAGATCTTCGGGCCCTACACGGAGGCCGAGGTGCGGCTGTACCTTGCCGCCGGCAACATCGCCTTTTCAGACCTGATTCAGGCCGAAGGCGCAGCGGACTGGATTCCGGTCGCCCACGTCTTTCCGCCCGGCACCGCAGCCGGTGGCGGTGCGGTGGCGCCAGTGCCTGTCGCGGCGACGCCGTTGGGGCTGTACCAGGACCCGCCCGACCTGCCCTGGTGGGTGGCGCTGCTGCTGGGTGTCGTGACGGGTGGCATCTTCTTTGTGGTCTGGGACATCGTGCAGGCGGCCTGGCTGCGTCGCGTGCAGCCCGCCAGCAATGCGCTTGCGCTGTACATCGCCATTGCGGTGCTGTACCTGCTGCGCCTGCCGTCCCACTGGCATGAGATCAACTACGACATGTTTGGCGGGCCGCCCCTGGGACCGCACCACGGATTTCTCACGTTTCTCGTCTGGCTGGGGCTCTACATCGCCTCACGCACGGTGATCCGGCGCGATCTGCTGCGGCACTTCAACGGTCCTGAACCGATTGGCCTGCGGCTGAACTCGTTTCTCGTGTTTCTGCTGGGCGGCCTCTACATTCAGTACCACTTCAATCGCATTAACGAGATCAAACGAGCCGTACATACCAGCGTTCCGGCGTACTAGGCTGCCTCAGTCGACACGCCCGAAGGCACGCAAAAAGCCCCAGCCGAAGCCGGGGCTTTTCATTTGCGGAAAGGTAAAGCTTAGTTCTCGACGCCGACCGGCTCAGGCTTTTCTGCCGGTGCGGGTGCGCCAGGCTTGCCGCCCTCGGCACCGGGCTTGCGGATGTCGATGCCGCCCTTGAAGAACGCGCCGTCTTCGATCGAGATGCGTGCCGCGATCACGTCGCCAGTGAGCGAACCTTCGCTGCGGATGTCGACGCGGTCGGAGGCCTGGCAGTTGCCGCGTACCTTGCCGAGCACAACAATTTCACGAGCCGAAATGTTGGCAGCTACCTGCCCGTTGCGGCCAATGGTCACCCGGTTGCCGGGCAGCGTGATCGCGCCCTCCACCTTGCCGTCGATGTACAGGGACTCTGAACCGGAGAGCTCACCCTTGACCACCAGGCTCTTGCCGATCGTTGCCTGCTCGCCGGTGGCGTTTGCACCCGGGACGCCGGCCGCGGTGGGCCGTGGGCTGTCAAACGTTGTGCCGGTTGCTGCGGTTGTTCCTGTTGTTGCTGCGGGCGTGCCAGGACGCGTGGGTTCTGGTGTTGAGGGCGTCTGACTGCCTGCCTGATTCGGTTTCCACATGATCTTTCTGCTCCCTTCCTCGTCGGAGGATCTGCCGCCGAACCCGGCCCCGTCACGCCAGAAAGCGTGGATGGCAGCGCGTCTGTCCGTGCTTCGTTCACCATACTACTTTCGCGGCATCCCGGGGCGCTCCCCGGGGCGTGCGGGAGCGGGCGCTGAGGGCAATCTAGGTTCCTGTTTCGCCACCCGTTCTCTCCCGCGCCTTCGCAGCGGAGGGCGTCATGTTCCCGGCTTTACTCTTCTTCGCTTTCGCCCTCCTCGATCAAGGAACTCGTCCCGGCCACGTCGAAGGTTACGGGATCGCCCCCGTTCAGGTGCAGCGTGGCGCGCATGGGCGTGCGCTGCCACTGAACCGGGCCGCAGACCGGGTGTGCGGGCTTCTCAAGCGGCCAGTTCGCGATCACGTGCTGTGCGACGGCCTTGTGCGTGCCGAGCTCCGCGACCACGGCGACCACGCCGCCCTTCAGCGTAGGAATGAGCCCGCAGTAGGCCGCATAGTCGCGGAACCAGGCCACGTCGGAGATCTGCGGATCGAAGTTGGGCAGGTGCAGCGGTGTGATGTGGCCGGAGGTGCGGTCCACCTGCAGCCAGGGTCCCGGCTGCCAGCTCCAGTGGGCGGGTTCGCCGGGCAGGGCATCGTTGATGTGCAGCGCACGCCGGATCACAAAGGTGCGCTCCGTCACCTCGTGCAGATCGCCGACGGTCCACTCGCGCGTTTTGTCGTCGACAATCAGCGGCCGCACGCGCAGCGTGGTCGCCTCTTCGCTCTTGTTCTCGGCAGTGGCTTCGGGGGGCGTGTACGGCACCTTGCGCACGGCGCCGAGCGAAACGAAGTGCATCTTTGCGGCACGGACGGGAGGCGGTGCAACGCACACAGAAGCGAGCAGGAGCGGCACAAGAGCCGAGCGAAGGGTCCCCATGCGAGCGAGCGTAGCAAAGCCGGAGCCGCCTGCCACTGCCTCTTTTGTGTGGCTGCCCGTGCCGTGAGGAGCCTGTTGGACAGCCTAGCTGGACAGCCCGGTCCGGTGCGTCCGGCCCAGCGCAAAATCCACGACGGCCAGAACGCCGATGACCATGAACCCGATCATCTCCCAGGCCGAGATCGCGACAATGTCGCCATGGAAGCCGTTCCACGAGGTCACATTGCGGTGGAACGGCAGCCAAAGCACCAGACCATACACGCCGAGCATCGCAGCGATGATCTGCAGGAACGGCCTTGCCGATGCGAGACGCCAGTAGGCAACCGCGCCGGCAATCAGCAGCAGGGCGTGGATCCAGGCCGAGGCCCCGATGGCCAACGACTGAAACACCGTTGCCCCGTGACGGAGGTACATCGACGTAAACCAATAGCCGATATACAGCGGACAGCACGCCGTCAACAACGCCGCGACCACGACCGGGGAGGAAGATCTCAGCCTTTGATTCTCCCCCATGTTCCTCGAAGTCCTCTCCTGCATGTTTCCTCGAAGTTCTTAGTGCACCGCAGCGCGAATCATGCCGCCGCCGAGCATAAACAGCCGCATGGCTGCAGCCCATGAGATTGGGGTTTCCACCAGCCCCACACCGCCGGTGCCCACGTCCTTGAAGGCGTCCCCGACCAGAATGGCCACGCCGCCCACCACGACACCCACACCCAGGGTCACCACGGCAACCCGTTTCCAGTTGCTGGCGGGTGCAGGATCCTCGTTGTTCGTGTCATTGTTTCTTTTCTGCACCTCGAGTTCGTAGCCCAGCTTGCCGGCGAAGTCGAACCCGCGGTAGGTGAACTTCATCTCCTGGCCGCTGTAGGTGTACGTCAGGCCGGCAGGCGGCTTGGGCGCCACCTCCGTGGTGCCGAGTACCTGATTGCCGTTCCGTATCGTCGCGCCCAGGGCAAGCGTCACCTCGGCCTTGTTGCCATCCACCTTGACCGTGCACTTTTGGAAGAAGTCACGCAGCACGCCATCGGCTTCCTTCTTGTACTCGGCCTCCATGCCCTGCGGCGTGGCGGTCAGGCCGCCGGTGATCACGCCCTGCATCTGCACCACGAGCTCGCCCTTGAAGGTGAGTGTCATCTCGAACTCGGGTGTTTCCATGTGCGAGATCACCTGATCCAGGGGAATCTTGAACGCCGGGTATAGGACCGGCCGCGCCAGCTGAAACGGCCCGGTTCCGCCGGCCGCTGCGATCGACGGATGCCCGGCCTGTTGTGGATACACATGGCCGGCGCCGCTCTGCGTGATGTGCGGCACAGTGCCGGGCGTGACCTGCGGGCCGGGGCTCGGCTGCGATGGATGCGATGGATGCGCGCTCGTGTCTCGGATGCGCGTCGTGGCATGGCGCGCGGTTGGGATGACGAGTTCCTGCCCCACCAGGATGGGGTTCCCCGGACGCAGGTGGTTGGCTTCGCTGATCTCGTACCAGAGATCGCCATGCCCGTAGGCCTCGCGCGCGATCTTCCACAACGTATCGCCGCGCCGCACCCGGTGCCGATGAAATGCCGGCCTTTGTCTGCTCATGCCCTTACGCCCGTGGGAGCTTCGCCGGTTGCTCCCGGCCAGCTCACGTTGTCACAGCTACTGTACCTGCGCCCTCGCGCTCTTCAGCAGAGGAACCGCGGGAAAGATCCTAACGGAGCTAGGGAAAGGTCGCCCAGCTCACCGTCCCGGCAG
Organism: uncultured Acidobacteriaceae bacterium; assembly: GCA_964243395.1. Taxonomy (GTDB): domain Bacteria; phylum Acidobacteriota; class Terriglobia; order Terriglobales; family Acidobacteriaceae; genus Granulicella. The sequence goes on from CAXTFS010000138.1 coordinate 6,288, forward strand.
GTACAGGTTTAGAAAGGCAAAAACGCTCAGATTGCCGATGTCTACCAGGGCATGCGAAAACGTGGTCGCTGGGTGGCCTCGCCCAGCAGGCTGCGCCAGTAGATCTCCTCGATCCAAGGATTAACCAGCGCAATGCCCAGCCAGCAGGCCACCAGCAACGGGGCGTGCAGCAGGTTGCGGTGCAGGATCAGCAATGGCATGGGCAGCAGCCCCACAAACAACCCAGCCAGCCACAACGGCCAGCCGCTCGGACGCCGGTAGGCTGCCAGGATCCCAGGCAGGCCGCCGATGGCCAGAATCACAGCCGTCATGGCCGCCCAGTACACCAGAAACAGCGGAACCCAGGCCCAGGTGCCAAGGAACGGAGTGAACAGGCGCGCGGTGCCGTAGCCGAGCGTGATGAGCAACGTCGGCGACACCAGCACGAACTTACGCTGCCGGCGGTCATGCAACCTCCACGAAAGACGTCCCTCTTCGGTTGCGCCGTCCCCGTCTTTCGGCTGCGCCGTCCCCGTCTTTCGCTGCGCCGTCTACTCTTCTGTCGCGCCCACGTGGCCGGCCAGGCGTTCCGGGGTATCGGCCAGCACATAGGTCATCACGGCGAGCGAAGCCACGTTCTTGCGAAACATCTCCGGATCGACCTTATCCAGCGTGTCGGCTTCGGTGTGGTGCCAGTCGAAGTAGTGCGCCATGGTGGTCAGCTCGCCCAGCCCGGGTACGCCAACGCCCATCATCGGCTCGATGTCGGACCCACCGCCACCCGCCTTCACCGTGTTGGCGCCGACCGGGCCCAACAGGGTGCCGATGCCCTGCAACAGTGCCAGCGAATGCTCCTCCGCAGGGGTCAGTTTGACCGCGGGTGCGGGTCCGCTCGGGGTGGCACGGCGTTCGCGTCCGCTCGCGCCGTAGCCATAGCCGATCGGCTGCTCCGCTCCGCCATCCATTTCAATGGCCGCCACATGGTTCTTCACCGCATCGCCGAGGCCCGCCAGATACGCCTCCCCGCCCGCGCCGCCGTTCTCCTCGTTCACCCAGAAGACCACGCGGATCGTGCGCTTCGGGTGCAGGTCGAGCTTTTTGATCAGCGCCACGGCCGCAAGCGCCGCCGCGATGCCCGAGCCATCATCCTGCGCGCCCTGGCCGACGTCCCACGAGTCAATGTGCCCGCCCACGTCCACGATCTGCTCCGGGTGCTCCGAGCCAGGAATCTCGCCGTAGATGTTGAAGCTCGGCGCATCCGGCTCCTCGTGCGCCGCCATCTCCAGGTGCACCGTGGCCGCACCCGTGGCGCTCAGCCGCTCCAGCATCAGGGCGTCCTCGATCGAGATCGCGGCGGCAGGGATCTTCGGCTGCTGCGGGTCGTACTGCAGCGTGCCCGTGTGCGGGGTCTGCATGGCCAGCGGCGTGATCGAGCGCACCAGCACCGCCACGGCCCCCAGCGCCGCCGCCCGGGACGGCCCGGCCACGCGGTACATCACCGTCTGGCCGTACCCCACATACGGCGCATTGAAGACAACGATCTTGCCCTCCACCCCTGAGCGCCCCAGCTTCGTCAACGCGGCGAAGTCCGACACCACCACGACGGGCGCGGTGATCCCACCCGGTGGCGTCCCCACGCTCATGCCCAGGCCGAGCAGGTGCAGCGGCTTGGTGACCGGCGCGGTGATCGCGCCTGACTCCGCCCCGCGCACCCAGTGCGGCACGGTGACCGGCTGCATCGTCACATTTTGGAGCCCGGCCGCGCGCATGGCGTCGGCGGCCCACGCCGTTGCCCGGGTCAGCGGCTCGGAGCCGGAGATCCGCTTGCCGATGTGGTCGCACAGGTACTCCAGCCGCCCGTAGCCCTCTGTGTCGCTCATCGCGGCGGCGATGAGGCGATCGGCAACGGGCTTGTACTGCTTCGCGATCGCGGCCGGCTTCTGTGC
>CAXTFS010000139.1:0-8065 GCA_964243395.1 uncultured Acidobacteriaceae bacterium
CGCGACGCGTACCCGCCAACCCCGCCAGGTCCGGAAGGAAGCAACGGCAACGGGCCAACGCGGGCGCAGTAGGGAAACCCGGTACACTTCTCCCCTTCCACAACACAGTCTCCCGCCAGCAACTCAGGATTCACCAGGACTGGCTTCAGCCCGCCGAATCGTCGCTGCGCCGTCCAGAGGCAACCTCCGACGCGATACCATGCTGTTCTGGTCGTTTCGCACCCGGAGGTTTCGCCGTTTTGAGTCTCACCCTGCAACCCCGCACGTCCGTCCGCGCGAAGATCTCCGCCATCGGCACCTATGTTCCGCCCCGTCTGCTGACCAACGCGGAACTGGAACAGATGGTGGACACGACCGACCAGTGGATCACCGAACGGACAGGCATCCGGGAGCGGCACGTTGTGGACAAGGGTGTCGCCACGAGCGATCTTGCTGCCGGGGCCGCGCGCGCCTGCCTCGATAAGGCGGGGGTGGAGGCCACCACCCTGGATGCCATCATCGTTGCCACCGTCACGCCGGACATGTTCTTCCCTGCCACCGCCTGCCTGGTGCAGAGCAAAATCGGTGCCACCAATGCGTGGGGCTTCGATCTTTCTGCCGCCTGCTCGGGCTTTGTGTACGCCCTGCAGGTGGGTGCCAAGCTGGTCGAGTCCGGGGCACATCGCCGGGTGATGGTCATCGGCGCGGACGTGATGACCTCCATCGTCGACTACACCGACCGCGCCACCTGCATCCTGTTCGGCGACGGTGCCGGGGCTGTTCTGGTGGAGCCGTGTGCCGAGGGCGAGGTCGGCCTGATCGATTTTCTGCACGAGGTGGACGGCGCCGGATCGGCCGCCCTGCGTATGCCCGCCGGCGGCAGCCTGCTTCCCGCGAGCCACCAGACGATTGATGAGCATCAGCACTTCATTCGACAGGACGGCCAGACCGTGTACAAGTTCGCCGTGCGCAAGATGGCCGAGGTCACCGGGTCGCTGCTGGCACGGAATGGGCTTACCGGTGCCGATCTGGGCTGTTTTATTCCACACCAGGCCAATAAGCGCATTATCCAGTCCACGGCCGAGCGCCTGGGCCTGCCCGAGGACCGCGTCATCATCAACATCGACCGCTACGGCAACACCACCGCGGCCACCATTCCGCTCGCGATCCATACGGCGCTTGACGAGGGTCGGCTGAAGCGAGGCGACCTGCTCCTGCTGGCCAGCGTCGGTGCCGGGTTCACGACCGGTGCGACCCTCCTGCGCTGGGAAGTCTGAAGCCTTCCCTTTCAGGAGGCTTGGCGTCGTGTGCACTGGCGAAGGCTCAAGGGCCGATCTGGCAAGCTACCCGCCGGACCGGCCCTCCGTTCAGACGGGCCACCTTCATCCCATAGTTACATCCCGATGGGTCAAACAGCGCGGCGGAACTACCCCATTTGTGTCGTTGACGCGGGGGGCTTGATCCCCCAGACTGGTGCGAGAACAAACGCTGCCTTCCAAGAGCCGTTTGTGCAAAGGATGAAACCGGCATGCCCGCTCTGGTGCACTGCATCTACACCAGCGTTCAAACCTCGCCCATGACGGGAGCGGAGGTCGCTTCGCTTGTTCAACATTCCCGCGAGAGCAACCGTGAGCATGGCATCACCGGGCTTCTGCTGCATGTGCGGGACACCTTTTTCCAGGTCCTGGAAGGTCCGCCAGAGGTGATCGACGAGCTGTACGCGAGCATTCTCCGGGATGCGCGCCATACCCGCATCACCCGCATCATCTATGAGCCCATCGCCCGCCGCTACTTCGCGAACAGCAGCATGACGCTTGCCACGCTCACTCCCGAGGAACTCGAGGATGCGCTCGAGGAGCACAATCCCCAACGGACCGCGCAGCTGCTCTCCGACCTGGATGAGGGCCGCGCCAAGCGACTGCTGCGTGCCTTCAGCGAGGGCCGGTGGCGCGCCTCTCTGCCGTCCTCGGGCACCAAGGCCACTGCATGAATCGTTCACTCACATCTTCCATTGCACCCAGACTGGGGAAGCCAACCCGCGCTGCCAGGCGTTCCTACGCCCCAATGCCGGTGTTGACCTTCGCCTTTCAGCCGATCTTCAATGCAGAACGCCGCTCCATTGTCGCGTATGAGGCGCTCGTGCGCGGGCCGCATGGGGAAAGCGCGGCCACCATCATCAACACCATCGCGCCGGCGGACCTCCCCCACTTCGATGAGCACTGCCGGTCGGAGGCGATGGCGCTGGCCGCGCGTCTCGGCATCAGTTGCGACCTGAACCTCAACCTGCTGCCGCAGGGATTTCACGCCGACCGCGATTGTCTCGCCTCGACGCTGGACGCGGCGATCCGGCATGGCTTCTTCCCGGAACGGCTGGTTGTCGAGGTTACCGAAGGCGAGGTGCTGGGTAACCAGGAGCGCTTCACGGAACTGATGGACGTCTACCGCGGCCTGGGGATGCGGCTGGCGATCGATGATTTCGGCTCCGGCTACTCCGGCCTCAACCTGCTGGCCGACTTCCAGCCCGATCAGATCAAGCTGGATAAGAATCTTGCCCGCGACATCCAGAGCCGCGGGCCGCGGCAGGCGATCGTGCGCGGCATCCTGCAGGTCTGTCGCGATCTGGGCATAGAGCTGGTCGCGGAAGGCATCGAGACGGCTGCCGAGTTCCAGTGGTTCACCGATGAAGGGGTGTCGCTGTTCCAGGGCTACCTCTTCGGCCGGCCGGGCTTTGAGCTCCTGCCCACCGTGTCCGTCCCTGAGACCTGCTGAATCCTCGGCTCCCGCCGCTCGGCGCTCGAATCCAACGGTGTCGGCTGGTAATCTGAAGCTTGTGAATCTTCTTGGCACAGCGGAACCCGCTCGCTCCGAAACCGAAGGCGGCGTTGCCGTGAGCGGGCCCGTCGCGAACCGGCCAAAGATCGGCTTTGTCTCGCTCGGCTGCCCCAAAAACCTGGTCGACAGCGAGGTGATGATGGGCCTGCTGCACCGCGCCGGTGCCGAGCTGACCCCGCATGCCGAAGACGCCGAGATCCTCGTAGTCAACACCTGCTCCTTTATCGATTCCGCCAAGCAGGAGTCTGTAAACGCCATCCTGGAGATGGCACAGCATAAGACCGCCAACGGTGGTCGGGCGCAGCGACTCGTCGTTGCCGGATGCCTGGTGGAGCGTTACCGCGACGAGATCCGCAAAAACATCCCGGACGTCGATGCCGTGGTCGGCACAGGGGAGCTGGAAGCGATCCTGGAGGCCGCCGGTCTGCAACGCCCGGTTCCGCAGTCGTTTCAGTCGGACTCCCCGTTCACTGTCCTGACGGCGGTGCAGATCGCTTCGCTGGATCGAGCGGCTGAAATCCCGGCAGGGCAGGTGCGCCGCGCCCATTCGGCCGTACAGCAGCACTCCAGGCCGGAGTCCGACGGCGCCCAGCTGGGAGGGACCGCAGACGCCGGCAACGGCGCGTTTAGCGGCGCAGGATCACGCCCGGAAGGCGATGCGCGCGAGGCGGCCGGCCGCTTCTCACGTGACGGCTGGGACGGCGCTACGGCCGCCCTGCCCAGCTACCTGTACAGCGATGCCACGCCGCGCATGCTCACCACAGCGCGCGCCTCGGCCTACATCAAGATCGCCGAAGGCTGCGATCACCCGTGCTCGTTCTGCATCATCCCGCAGCTGCGCGGCAAGTTCCGCTCGCGCCCCATCGCCTCGGTGGTCGCCGAGGCGCAAAGTCTGATCGCGCAGGGGGTGCGCGAGATCACGCTGATCGGCCAGGACACCACCTGCTACGGCGAAGACCTCGCCATCGATCCCACCACTGGCAAGCGCCCCGAGTTGGCTGAGCTGCTGGATGCCCTCGCTCCCCTTCCCGGCCTGAAATGGCTGCGCTTTCTGTACGCCTATCCCAACAAGGTCACGACGCGCCTGCTTGAAGCGATCGCGCGCCATGACAACGTAGCCAAGTACCTCGATGTGCCGCTGCAACATGCCAGCGCGGATGTGCTGCGCCGCATGAAGCGCGGGGGCTCCGGTGACCGCTTTCTGCAGATCCTCGAGAAGGCTCGCCGGATCGTGCCCGGCCTGGTGCTGCGAACCAGCTTCATCGTTGGATTTCCGGGGGAAACGGACGCCGATTTCGATCAGCTTTGTCGCTTCGTGACAGAGGCCCGGTTTGACTGGCTCGGCGTGTTCTCCTACTCGGACGAGGACGGCGCCAAGGCCTTTGATCTCGGGGACAAGGTGCCCCGGCGCACCATCGAGGCACGCCGCCGCCGCCTGATGCGGCTGCAGAACAAGATCAGCCGCAAGGCCAAGGCGCGGTGGATCGGACGTGAAATCGAAGTGCTCGTCGAAGGCCCCAGCGAAGAGACCGATCTGCTCTGGCAGGGTCGCACGCTCGAACAGGCACCGGAGATCGACGGGGTGGTCCTGATCAACGACTTCGGACCCCACGAAGAGCTGGTGCCCGGCACGTTCTACCGCGCCGAGATCACCGAATCACACGACTATGATGTGGTCGCGCGCATCCTTGAATAGCGATCAAGAATAATGATCAGGCCCAGAGATCAAGGACCAGAGATCAAGACCAGAGATCAAGACCAGCGCTAGATTGAGGCATCAAGGAAGATAGGATGGAAGAGGCGAGCACCGAGCACGCCTCCCGAGAGAACCCATGTCAACCAAACCTCTCCGCTGCCCCACCTGTCGCGCACCTGTCTCTGTTGGGAGCGCGGATGTGCCGTTCTGCTCTGACCGCTGCCGCATGATTGACCTGGGCAAGTGGGCATCGGGCGACTACAAGATCAGTTCGCCCATCCTTGATCCGGATCTGCTGGAAGAGCTGGAGCATGCGCAACAGCAGGCAAATCCGTTTGCGCCCGAACCCCGCAAGAACTGGAAGAACTAGTTGGTCCATCCGACCCACGCCTCAGCCATGGACCGTTCCGCTGCCACCCCGCCCGGGAAGAAAACGCGTTCGGCCTGGCTGCTGGCGACCTTTTTCGGAGCCGGCTATCTGCGGCCCGGCCCCGGCACCTATGCTTCGATAGCCGCAGCCGTACTTTGGCTCATTGCGGGCTGGTTCACCCACCACGACACGCGCACGTTGACGCTGATCACGCTTGTGGGCGTTGTGCTGGCAACGGCCTTCGGCATACCCGCCGCAACCCGCGTCGCACGGGAGTCGGGCCGCCCTGATCCCGGCTTTGTTGTCATTGACGAGGTTGCCGGACAGTGGCTCGCGCTGCTCTTTATGCCGCCAATGTGGCCCAACGCGCTGCTGGCCGTGCTGCTGTTTCGCTTTTTCGACATCCTGAAACCGCCACCCATACGCCGTTTCGAAGCGCTTCCGGAGGGTACCGGCATCGTGGTCGATGATCTGGTTGCCGGGCTCTTTGCCCTGGTGGTAAGCCAGGTGTTTCTGAACCTGCTGCAGCGGATCCGCTGAGCAACCCCGCGCCCCCTAAACCCCAGAGCCAATCCAGCGGCCAGGGCCGGGCTCGATGCGCTCAGCTGCACTCAGGAGCCGCAGCGGAGCACAGGCGGCTTTGCAATCCACCCCTTCCGGCACTAGGCTGGGGTAGCGATGGCACTGCGCACCCCAGCCCGGCCCGACGTCCCTCACCTCCAGAGCCTCAGCCCGCGTGCGGCCTTGCCGGGTGGCTCGTTCGTTGTGTCGGGTACCCATCTGCTGCACGGCGCCAATCGCCCGGCGGTGCAGTTGCCCAAAGCGTTCTTCGGTGAGACAGAAGCGTCGCTCGATCTGCTGCGCGAGGGTCGCGCCCAGGTACGTGTGCCGCAAGGCGTCCTGGCCAGCGAACTGACCTTCCGCTACGGCGCGCAGCCGAGCAATGCGCTGCACGCCAACGTGGCCGTCCCCCTGGCAGAGGACCTTCACCTGGTCTCCAACCCGGCGGTCGATGCCGACGGCAACATCTTCGCCATGATCTCCGGCCCGCGCGGGACGCGGGTACCGGTGTCCATCATGCGCATCGCGCGCGACCTGCAGGTGCGGCCGTTTGTCCGCGACCTGCTGAACATCTCCGCGCTGGCGTTCGGACCGGATGGTTACCTGTACGCCTCCTCCCGTGCGGAGGGCACCATCTTCCGCATCTCGCCCGAGGGTGCCGTTTCGACCTTTGCCGAGGGGATGGGAATCGCGACCGGCATCGCCTTTGACGGCCGGGGCAACTTGTTTGTCGGCGATCGCTCCGGCACTATCTTCAAGCTTGGGCCGCACGGCAAGCACAACGCCGCCGAGATCTTCGTCTTCGCCACGCTGGAGCCGTCCGTGGCCGCGTATCACCTGGCGTTTCGTTCGGATGGCGTGCTGCTCGTCACGGCGCCCACAACAAGTTCGTTTCAGCCGATCTATGCGATCGATCCCGAAGGCGAGGCGCGGACGTTCTACCGCGGCCTGGGGCGTCCGCAGGGCATGGCGCTCGACACGGAGGACAACCTCTACGTCGCGGCCTCCCTGGCCGGCCGCCGCGGCATCGTGCGCGTCTCCAGGGACGGCGCGGAGGCGGAGTTGATCCTGAGCGGCAACGATCTGGTGGGCCTGTGCTTCCTGGAGGACGGCTGCGCGGCGCTGGCCACCAATGACACGCTGTACAACGTGGAGCTGGGCATCACGGGCCGCGCGCTGGTGTAGAGGCGGCCCGCGTCTGCCGTTCCAACGCCTTCGATCGCATAAACGCGCACGGCGGGCCCCAGCCACAGCATCCAACTGGTCGACATGATCGCTGAAATTATCGCTGTCGGCTCGGAGATGCTGACACCCTTTCGCCAGGACACCAATTCTCTCTATCTCACACAGGGGCTTAACGACCTTGGCGTGTCCGTGGCCTTCAAAACCATCGTGGGCGACAACCCGCAGCACCTTACCGACGCCACACGCATCGCGCTCGGCCGCGCGGATGTGGTGATCTTTTCGGGCGGTCTGGGGCCGACGGAAGACGACCTGACGCGGCCTTGCGTGGCTGCGGCGCTCGGCCTGGAGCTGCACAAGGACGCCACCACCATGACGGCGCTCTACAAGCGTTTCGCCGAGCGGCGCATGGCCATGCCGCCCAACAACGAGCGCCAGGCCGAGCTGCTGGACGGCGCCGATCTGCTGCCGAATGCCAACGGTTCGGCGCCCGGGCAGTGGCTCGATACCGTGTACCCCGCCTCGGTGCATCCGGGCAGCGAGGGCACGGGCCACCGCAAGATCGTGATCCTGTTGCCCGGACCGCCGCGCGAACTCAAGCCGCTGTTCGACGAGCAGTGCAAACCGCGGCTTGCGGCCGCACTGCCGCCCCGTGCGCTCGCCAAACGTCTGCTGCGCATGGCGCTAATCCCGGAGTCGCAGGTGGACGCGCGCACCGCCCCGATCTACAAGAGCTACCCTGACGTCGAGACGACGATCCTCGCCGGTGGCGGCGAGATCCAGCTGCACTTCTTCTGTGTCAAGCCGACAGCAGAGGAGGCTGAGGCACGCGTGGACGCCGTTGCCGAAGCGGTGGAGCATGAGATGGGCGAGGACATCTTCTCTGCGCAGGGCGAGTCGCTGGAAGAGGTTGTGCTGCTGATGCTGGGCCTCGCCAACGCAACGCTTTCCCTTGCCGAAAGCTGCACCGGCGGGCTGCTGGCACAACGACTCACAGCGGTGCCGAACGCGTCACGTTCCTTTGCCGGCGGGCTGGTGGTGTACTCGAACGAGATGAAGACGCGCTACGCCGATGTTCCCCCGGAGCTCATCGCCGAGCACGGGGCCGTGAGCGAACCCGTGGCGCGGCTGCTGGCGGAAGGCGTCCGCCGTCACATGGGGACCACCCTGGGCCTGAGCATCACCGGAATCGCCGGTCCCGCTCCCACCGAGGGCCCGGACAAGGACAAATCAGTCGGGCTTGTGTATGTGGGCCTGGCCGATGCGGATGGAACCCAGGTGAAACAATTCAACCTCCTCGGGGACCGGGAGCGCGTTCGTCTCTGGGCCACGCAACACGCGCTCGAGATGCTGCGCCGGCAGCTTCTATAGCCGTTGCTTGCTACACTCAAGTCCGATGAATGTGTCCCTTTCGATCGCTGCGGTTCTGGCTCTCGCCTATCTGC
>CAXTFS010000140.1:0-7996 GCA_964243395.1 uncultured Acidobacteriaceae bacterium
TTGGTCGCCCAGGGCATCGCGTCAAGGTCTTCGGCCTGGGCACGGTCCGGGTTGTGCTGAATGATGCCGTTCGCGTCCTTGTAGCTGATGCCGAGGATCTCCGGCAGGGGCTTGCCCTCGGCAAACTCCACCACAGAGAAGTCGAACTCTCGCCGGCAGATGAAATCGATAGCTTCGCACTCGTTGAGTGCCCGGTCCGGGTCGGTCGTGACCGGTGGCCCGACGAAGGTGATCTTGATGCTGGGATTGCCGGCTTTGATCGCGCGGGCAAGACCATGGTCGCCCGTCCAGCCTACCGTCGAGGTAAACAGAACCAGAAAATCGAAGTTCTTCGCGGTTTCGATTACCTCGGCAGCGGAGACGTGGTGCGGCGGTGCATCCAGCAGCTTCGAGCCCTCCAGCATGCCGGCGGGATACGCGAGCCAAACCGGGTACCAGTAGGACTCGATCTCGCGGGTTGCGGGCCAGCGGGAGCTAGCACCACCATCGAAGTTCTCAAAGGAAGGCGGGTTCAGAAGCAGGGTCTTCAAAGGCATAACAGTTCCTAAGTTTACCATCCAGTCACGTAGCTGCACCGGGAGTTGTGCATCGAATGGTGACCTTCTTGCCCCGGATGTCAACCGGGACGTTACGGTTTGGGCGTGGCGGAGGGCGGCGCCGGTGGGGTTGTAGGTGCTGGAGCGACGACCGGGGCGGAAGGCAAGCTCGAGGGGGTGGTGCCGACGGTGGGCACACCCGCCGGCGTGGTTCCGGCAGGAGAGCCGGCTCCCGGTTCGACGCCCACGGTGGGCGGAAGGGAAGCAGGAGAGCCAGAACCGGGCGCGGTCGTTGCGGACCCGGGAAGGCTGGCAGCCAGGAAGCTGGTCAAAGACCCTTCCTGCCGAAGAAGCATGACCTCGGTCTGCTGCAGCTGCAGCTCGGAGTTGAGCATGTCCAGGGTGCGCCGGCGCTCATCCAGGCGCGCGTTTTCGGCGTCCTTCGGCGTCAGCTGATCGCCGGTCGAGGCCCCGGCTGCCGCCTGCAAGCGCAGCAGCACGGCATCGAGCTGATCCTGGGCAAGATCACGATCCAGGGATGCAAGCTGATGCTGTGCGATCAGCTCAAGCGCCGTGTGGCGCAATTTGCTGCGGCTTTCCAGAAACTGATTCTGCTCGGCCTGCGCCTCGAAGAGGCTGTGCGCCGCATCGGCCGCATATTCGCGCGCTTTGGAGCGATGCACCATGTCCAAGATCGGGACGGTAAACTGCACGCCCAGCTCGAGCGAGTTGAAGCTGTTGGCGGGCGCGTTGTAGCCGGGATAGTACTGGGTGTAGGTGGTGAATGCTGTGGAAATGCGGCTGTAATTGGCCGAAAACGCCACCTGCGGGCGCAGCAGATAACGCTTCTCTCCGTGGGCGGTGTACTGCTTGGCGCGGGCGGCCGCGAACGCCGCGGAGATGCCCAGGCGATTGTCGTCCGGCGGCCCCGAGATCGAGGGAAGCTGGAATGCCGGAATGGAGCTGTGCACGGTCCCAAGTCCGGCTGCCTGCAATCCCGTCACCCGGGCGAGATGTTCGGACTGCGCGACAATCTCATCCTCAATCAGCAGCTGTTGCAGGCCGATCTGCGCCTCGGTGCGTTTCGACTTCGTGAGCTCGATGTGCGGATCGACCCCGGCGGTGAAACGATCCTGCACGATGCTGACAAGATGGCCGGCAAGCGCCATGGCATCACGTTGCACGTCGCGACGCTGCAGCGCGTTGTCGAGCGTCACGTAGGTGCTGATGGTGTCCTCAGCGGTGTCGCTGCGAATGGCCTCGAGGGCAAGCTGCGCCGAATCTACGCCGCTGTGCGCGGCACGAATGAGGTCCGGCTGCGACATGCTGAAGACCAGCGACTGCGCACCGATGCTGAAGATCACCGGTGGCGAAAGCGGTGCGCCAGTAGCCTTGCCCACACCGCCGGTAGCGGCGATCGCGGGGATAAACGCGTCCTTGCTTTCGGCGAGTACCGCTTTGGCGCGTGCCAGGTCGGCCTGCGCCATCTTGACCCTGGGGCTGTTCTTCAAGGAGAGATCGACGGCGGTCGAGAGCGAGATCTGCCCTGAGGCCCCAAGCGCGAAGAACAGGACCCCGCAAGGAGCAAGGCGAGCCAGACGGGCACCACGAAGCACACGGAGCATGAGAGCGAGCAGGGGCATCACAGGGCGGCCAGGCCCTTCTGTGCCGGGACGTATCCGGAGGCCATGGCAAGCGCCTGCGTAAACTCCGCACGAGCACCGGCCTTGTCGCCATTACGTTCCAAAAGGTGGGCGATCAGCGTGTGCACCCGAAATGCGGGCGCCTGATCGCTCTTGCTGCCGCGTGCTAGGTATGCGCGCAACGTGGCAATGGCCTGTCTGTCCTGCCCGGCATCGGCAAGGGAGCTTGCCGCCTCAACCGCGTTTGCATCGAGATCACGATCAAGGGCGATGGCCCGAACTGCAGCTTGAGCCGCGTCCCCGGACCTTTTTTCCCGCATGTAAAAGGTGGAGAGATCCACGTAGGCGCCTGGTGATTGAACCGTCTGCGTGGCGGCCATGAACTCACGCTCGGCAGTCGCGGCATCGTTTCCTTTTTCGGCGAGCATGGCGCGCAACCGGTGAGCGATCTCGGGCAGCGACGGCCTGATTTCCCCAATCAGCGTGTCGGCCTTGTCTGAACCTCCACCCACAATGAAGGGAGCGGCGATGTAGAACTCGCCGAGATCGTTGGCGGCTGCGGGGCTGTGCGGAGCAAGTTTGTGCGCGGTCTGAAACGCAGTCCGCACCTGCCCCGCAAGGCGCAACCCGGTAAGCGGACCCGCACGCTCTGCCTGTCGCCCGAAAGCCCGGCCGGCCCAGTCCTGCGCGTCTGAGCTTTGCGCCAGACCGCTCTGCAAAGCCTTCGCACACTCGTCGGCGGCCTTTCCGGCAAGTTCTTCGGAGAGGTACGCACGACACAGCAGGAGGTGTGCGGGACCGTTGTTGGGATCCGCCGCTGTGATGGAGAGCAGCGCTGCCGCGGCAGCGTCCACGCGGCCCTGCAGGACGTCCGTCTCCGGACCGCGAAGATCGATCGCATGGCAGGGCTTTGAGGCGAGCCCGAACACAGCCGCTGCGAAGAGCAACAACGTGCGCGGGCCGAACCCAGGTCTCGGCCTGGGCTGGAGTGCGTTCACTGACGCGAGCGAGGGAGGCGAGATCATCCTGTCGCTCCTCAGGACTGCGCCTTGACGCGCATGCCGTCTACAAGGTCGGTGTCGGTAAGCGCGCCCACGGCGATGACGTCGCCAGGGGTGAGACCGCCCGTGATCTCGACACGGGTTAGGTTGATGTCGCCCAACTGGACCGGTGTGCTCACGAGTTTGCCGGCAACAATCCGGAAGACGAAGCTGCGTGCGCCCTCCGTGTGCAGCGCTTCGCGAGGAAGGCTCAGCACGCCAAAATGTTGCGAGTAGGTGACCCTCACCGTGACGTTGGTGTTGGGGATCAGGTCGCCATGGTTGTCGTCGACGCTGATAAGGCAGATACCGACGTTTCGTGTGCCGTTATAAGTGATGACCGTGGTGGGCACCTGGGTAACGTGACCGTGCCATATGTCATTCGGGCGGGCATCCCAGGTGATGCTCACCGGCTCTCCGGCACTTAGCCGCCCGATCTCAGGTTCGTCGAAGTAGGCGCGCACCTGCAGGTGATTCAGGTCGGCCACATTCACCAGAGGATCACCCGCCGGCACGAAGTCATAGCGGGCATACGGTAGCGAATATACGGTTCCATTGATGGGCGAACGCACGTCAAGGCCCGCGTACCCGCTACGGGCCGAGGTGAGCGCGGCTTGCGCTTCCATAACCTGGGCCCGCTGAGTGGAGAGGTCTCCTGCGCTGTAGCGTCCCCCCATCCTGGCCTGCAGCTGCGCGACACGGGTCCGGCTATCGTTGAGGTGTTGCGATGCCACCGCCACCTCATTCGCGGAGGCAGCGCCCCGGGCCTGCAGCGCCTGCAGTGAGCTCAATGTGGTCGCCGCCTGCGCGGCCTGGGTCTGTGCGGCGGCCAGATCGGACCGCTCGGTGAGCAGCTCATCGTTTGTGCCGCCCGATCGCATGTTCGCCAATGTGGCGTTCGCCGTTTGCAGGTTTGCCTCTGCCGAAGCCACACGGCTCTGCGCGTCACTGGCGTCCAGGCGAACCAACTCCTGACCCTTGGTGACCCGCTCGCCCAGCTTCACGGGGAGATCGCGAATCACACTGGCGACGGGGGCGTGCGCCTGAAAATCAACGAGCGGTTCTACCTTGCCGTTGGTTGGGATCGTGCTGATCAGGTCTTCCCGTGCGACGGTCGCCGTACGCACCACGACGCGGTCCCGCGAGCCTGAAATCACGAAGTAGAGCAAACCTGCCGCGAACAGGAGAACCAAACTCACGATCCAGAAGCGGCTACGATTGCTGCCAGTTTGAGCCATACGCGAAATTCCAGTATATAAGACACCTCGCCCGCGCAGGCGTTGCAGAGTTTCTTCGCACAGCTCCGGCAGTGATCAGCCAAGTACCTCTCCGGCTCCCACCGGCTCGCCTGCGTCCATATGGAGCTCCTCAATCTCGAGCTCCCATCCGCCAAAGTCCGGGTGCCAGTTGCGCCGCAAGCGGAAGGCAAGATCGAATCGGCAACCGCGGGTGAGCTGAAGGTCGCGTGCGCGTGCTGGCCAGTCGATGCGCCGGCTCCACGCGGTGGCGCGCCACGGACGTCCGCCTTCCGGGCCGCGCACCTCAAACGCAAGATGTTTGTCCTTGATCAGGCGCAGATCGCCAGCCAACGACAGGTTGCGCCCGAGAAAGATGGGCTCGGGATGTCCATTGCCCCAGGGACCGAGACGCTCATACGCCGCGAAAAAGCGAGGGCCGAGAGCCGCCAACGGCAGCTCCGCATCGCACCGGAAAGATCCCGGGCCGTCGGAGCGAAGCGTGCCGGCTGTTCCGCTGCGCAGGCGGTCCCGCAGTTCAGGAACGCGGTGCGAGGGCAGCGCAAAGCCAGCGGCATGCGCATGGCCGCCGAAGCGCAGAAAGAGCGGCTCGCCGCCTGCGTGAGCGGCTGTCAACGCGTCGAGCAGATGAAATCCGGCAACGGAGCGGCCAGAGCCATGCGCCTCACCGTTCTCGTGAGTCAACACGAGCGCCGGGTGTCCCGTCCGATCGACGACGCGCGAAGCCAGAATGCCCAGAACTCCGCGATGCCATGGCGACTCGGGCGTGTCGTCGAGCACAAGGCAGGCGTCGAGGCCGGCGGGATCGTTCGCCAGCGCTTCCAGTTGCGCCTCGATCTCGGCCAGTGCCCGCGCTTCGGTGGCCTTTCGATCATCGTTGAGCGCATGCAACTTGCCCGCAAGCGCACGCGCTTTGTCCAGATCACGGGTCAGGAAGAGCTCAACGACATCGGACGCAATATCCATGCGCCCGGCAGCGTTGATGCGCGGCCCCAGCCGGAAACCGACATCGGAGGCAGAGATCGGGCGGCTCAGGTCGATGCCCGCAAGTTCCATCAGGCAGCGCAGGCCGGACTGCGCCGGTTGCCGTAGAGCCGCAAGACCCAGGGCCGCGATGACCCGGTTTTCTCCCGTTAACGGCACCGCGTCGGCAACGGTGGCGATCGCGAGCAGCTTCAGGAACGAGGGCAGCGTCTTTTCCCGCAGCCGCCGGTGACCTCCCTCGTCGGAGACGGCGCTCTCCAGCAAAGCCTGCGCCAGCTTGAACGCCACACCGGCCCCGCAAAGTTCCTTGTAGGGATAGTCGCAACCGGCCTGATTTGGGTTGAGCACCGCGATCGCTCTGGGTACCCCACCCAGGCTGTCGGGCAGGTGGTGGTCGGTGACGATCAGGTCCAGGCCGAGCCGTTCCGCCTCCGCCGCGGCGGCAAACGCGCGGATACCGGTGTCAACCGAAACCACCAGGCGAACCCCTTCGGTCTGGGCGTCCGCCAGGCGGCTTTCGCGCATGCCATAACCTTCGCGAATGCGGTGCGGGATGTGGTAGCGAATATCGGCAGGGATGCCCAGTGACGCGGCCGTGCGCTCCAGCGCCGTCTTCAGCAGGACCGTGGCCACCGTGCCGTCCACATCGTAATCGCCGTAGATCAGAATGGGGTCGCCCGCCGCTAGCGCCGCGCGCAGACGGGTGACTGCCGCCGCCACGCCCAGCATGCGGTGCGGGTCGTGAAGATGCTCAGGCAGCGGCTCGAGAAAACGCCCTGCAGCGTCGGGCGTGGCGATGCCCCGGCTGATCAACAGAACCGCGAGGGGCAAGGGAAGATCGAACGCCGTCGCTAAATCCCGGGCGAGCGACGTATTGGCATCGTCCGGGCAGACGGCCCAGGAGGGCCGGACCCGCTGCGGCTCGCGCAGAGAAACCGGAGCGGAAGGGGTGCACACCGCCTACTCCTCGTCGTGATCGTCAACAATGATGCCGCCCAGCTCTTGCATTGCATCGAGCAGGTTCTGAAAGCGGTCGTACCAGTCCGTGGCGGTTTCGTACAAAAAGACGACGCCGCCGTGTGCAAAACCCAGCTGCAGGTAGCCGGTCTTGCCGACGTGCCGCATCAGCGCCTGCGCCTCTTCCAGCTCGGAGGCCTCCGGGTCGGGGTAGTTCGAGTCGCGCAGCTGCGCAATCAGGGTCGCCACGTCCTCCGGCTCGAGCAGAACATCGCTCATGGTGATGAACGGCACGCCGGCGGCCTTCGCGTGCTCGACGAAGTCCTTCCAGCTGTCAAGATCTTCGTCCTCGAAGGTGACCGTGGGCACATCCTCGGGCACAAAGGCGTTCATGCGGCGCAGACCATGACCTGCAATGAAGGCGATCATGTCGTCCCGTAGCGTGCTGAGATCATCGAAAATCATCGGTCCTATTCTCGCAGATGGGGGCCACCCGTGGTGCTCTGGTGTGCGCGGCAATTCTGCTACCCTGAGAGGGCCCATGATTTTCTCCAAGGACTACATTGGATACCTTGCGCGCCAGACGACCAAGCACCTGGTCGCCGCCAAGATGATCCGAACCGAAAAGCCTGCGCTCGTGGATGAGCGCGTCGCCACCGCCCTGATCGACGAGTTATCGCTCGAAGACCGCATCAACGAAGAGGTTCGTGTCATTCTGGAGGCCTTCCAGGACGACATGCTCAAGACCGGCGCGAGCTACCCGGAGATGTTCAAAAAGGTCAAGATGGAACTCGCCCGCAAGTACAAGGCGGTGCTATGAGGATCAGCCGCGACAAGTTGAACAAGCTGGCGCACACGGTGGCCGACACCCTGGCCGACATCAACGAGGTCGATTTCCAGGAAGACCGGAACACGATTCGCCAGGAAGCCCGCAAGGCGCTCGAGAAGCTGCTGACCGAGGAGCTCCGCATCGATCAGGCAGCACGGCTGAAGATCAGCTCTCAGCGCAAGATCATCCTCGAAGGCTCGCAGGAGTGGGACATCCTCTATCGGAAGTACTATAACGACGAGGTAAAGAAGCTGGGCCTGTAGCGAACACCCCGAGGTGGTTCGCGGGCGGAACCGGCGTGCTGCATCAGGGTTTGGGAATTTCTCCCGAGCGGACGGATTTGCTATACTCACGAAGTCGCAGCGGACCGTCCGGTCCGTCTCGTGGCGATATGGTGTAACTGGTTAACACGTCGCCCTCTCAAGGCGAAGAGTTCGGGTTCGAGCCCCGATATCGCTACCAATCCCCTTCCGAAGCAAATGAGTTACAGGCGCGACGATTCATCGTACGCGTCCGTACGTCATGGAGCATCCTGGTACGTCATCGACCGTGTGACGTACGGCGCTCGGCCCTCGGCTGTCCGCCTATATGGCTAAGGAGTTAGTCCTTCCAGCGCGGCCCTGTTCTGAAGCCTCAGATATGGGTAGCACAGGCAGCAATCCCCGCAGATGCGGGGCAGGAACTAGCAGATGCCAGACCTGAATCAGTTTTGCTTATCGAAGCAAGCCGGCGCCGTCATGCGGCCAAACCC
>CAXTFS010000141.1:0-598 GCA_964243395.1 uncultured Acidobacteriaceae bacterium
GCGGAAGGTTTGCGTCGGGTGGAGCGACTGCGCCTCTTGCTGGACAGCCACGGCTTCACCAAAGCGGAGGTGGAACTTCCCGCCCTCAAGTCGCAGGTGGAAAGCACGTTGCGGGCGCGGCTGGTCCAGGGCCTGGAACTGGAGGTGGACTTCGCATGGAACTGAGCGGACCTTCCTCTCTCCCGCCCGAGTTGCAGCCCGCGGCTTTGCCCTCCCCGGTCCTCCTTATGCCGGCGCTGGCTGGCGGTACCCATGCGCACACGCACACCGTGCATTCTGCTCTGGTCTCGCTCGAGGCTCTGGGGATCAGTCGGCAGCGCGTGGTGCTGCGTCGCGCCGGTCGGGACGCCCGTGAGTCTGGAACGATCGTGGGCCAGAGGCCGGCTGCGGGGTCGGCGATCGCCGCCGGAACGCTGATTTACCTGGAGATCGCCGGCCTCGGCTTTACCCACAGCTTGCCGGTCGGCATGTGGGACTCCGGTGGTGAGGCTGCCGCCGGAACACGAGAAATCCTGGAGCCCTTTGACGATCCGTTCGAGAAGTTAAAGCACTGGTTTCATGAAGGGGCGCCACTATTCCGCCTGGCGCGGAACGATTA
>CAXTFS010000141.1:608-7978 GCA_964243395.1 uncultured Acidobacteriaceae bacterium
CCCCGGCCGTGCTGGCGGCAACCAGAGCGGCCAAGGTGGAAAAACCGCTGCCCTACCTGTTTGCCTGTGCCCTGGTCGCCAACGCCGCGAGCTTCGTGCTGCCCATTTCCAACCCGGCGAACCTCGTGCTGTTCGGGGGCCACATGCCGCCGCTCCGGCAATGGCTCGCGCTCTTTGGCGTCGATGTAGAGACCTGGCCCAGGGCGTTGTGGTACCGCCTGGCCTCCCTGATCGCTAATGTGTCTGAGCTGTCCTGCTCTGAAAATGGCTGCGCGTTTGTGCTCGGTGTGCTGCTTGGCCTACCGGTCGCGAAGTGGCGGTACTATCCGTCGCTTGCGGTCCTGCCCTCGTCGGCGTTGTCCAGGCTGGGCGGTGACGCGTCACGCCTGGGCGTAGACCTGTTGTTGGGCGACGCTGTTGAGGATCTGGCCGTTGCGGAGGTAGAGCTTGGACCGGTGTCACTGGACGTGTATCAGCGATTTGCCGAGACCACGGAGGGAGCCGATCTGCTGCATCGCGTGCTCGAGCTGATCATGCCGGTCTCCTCCAGCTATGAGGTACGCTGGTCTGTCGAAGATCGCCGTCAGGCACCGCGGCTGGGGGTGCCCGCCGCGAACAGTCGCCTTGGAATCAACACCCATATGGGATCGGCCCTTCCGGGTCTGCCCTTTGGAGGAACCCGCGATGGCGCGGGAGAGGAGACCGTGCCCAGAGGGCAAGAGGCGGTCGGGGGTCAGGGATGAACGAAGGACGTGCGGAGACGCAGAGCGAGCTGCAGTTGCGATCTGTGAACTGGGAGCACGGCATGCTGCTCACGCCGGAGCATTTCCTTCGGCAGGAGCGGTATCTGGAGTCGCTTGCCGCCTGGGGGATGCGCTACCTGTCGTCCTCTGCTGGCCTGGTGGGCGGCGGCACACGCCAGCCGGAGGCCGCGCTGGGGACGGTTCGCTTCGATCCGGAGGTGTCGTTGCATGAGACTGCCGAGTCGCTCGAGGTCTCGGTGGCGCGAGCGCGTGGCCTGACTGCATCCGGCACCATCGTCGACGTCGAAACTGCCGGAACGATCTCCACGCGGTTCCCAAAAGATCAGCTGGCCGGGGTGGCCGAAGCCGTCGTGTACGTCGTCTGTGACCCCGGGGAACGCACCAAGACGGATGGGGCGGCGGATGCCTTCAACCCACAGATGCGCACAGAGCGCATTCCGTCCTACCGCGTGGCGCTGCAGGTAACGGCGGCGGAGCGGGCGCAGAGTCTGGCTGTAGGGCGCATTCGCCGGCCGGCTACGGGCATGTACTTTGAGGCGGACGCGCAGTTCATCCCTGGCTGCGTCGCCGTTGCCGCGCACTCGGAGCTGATGGCGGGCACGCGGCGCATCCTGGACGCGGTCAATCGCCTCGCTTCGGGCTACGCGGAGCTGCACCGCGCGATGCGCGAGTTCATGGTGCTGTTTACTGAGCGCGGCCTGGAGACCGAGGTCGACCGCGACTCGATGGAGTTTGCCGAACGCATGGTGTTGGAGCTGCACGACACCGCTTACACCCTGCTTGACCGGACGCAGTCTCCGGAACAGTTCTTCGGCCGGGTGCGCCGCATGTTGCACTCTGCCGCGATCTTCTTCGACCTGGCAACAGGCATGCAGCAGTACTACGACACCCTGCGTGAGACCGGGGAAAGCGATCTTCTCGGCCTGGTCGAGCTACAGAAACATACGCTCCAGATCGGCCGGACGCTGCGCCTGGAGGAGGACCTCGGGCTGGAGGTGCGCAAGGCACTGCAGTCCCTCGGCGGGCTGGAAAAGTTGGAGCGCGCTCTGGAAGGCAAGTACATCGACTTCCGCAAGAGTGCCACGCTGGAGAGCACGAACTTCATCTTCGACCGCGGCGGCAAGGCGCTCTACAAGCTGGCGGCACGGCCTGCGCGGGTGCAGGGCGTTGCCGACGAGATGACGATTTTCTTCTCGAACCTGCGGCTGGAAGGGCGCGATCGTTACCGTCTGATCCTGGTTGGCGACCGCAATGCACCGTGGCTGCGTGGCACCTCGATCGGGGCGGAGATCCGCATCAACGAGGGTTCCGGCTTCCGGCGCGAGAGCCTGATCCTGACCGGCGACGTGAAGCTGGACGACCAGTACAACGTCGAGCTGGACTTCGAAGCGCCCGACGTGCCGACCATTACGGATGTGCGCGTCACGGTGCCCTCGTACCATACGGTGCATACGGCACTGCTATTCATGCGGCACCGCTTCTATGCGGGCCGGCGGGAAAATCCTGAAGCTCGCCAGATCGAGCGCGATCTGGCACCTGAGCCGATCCGCAATGATCCACCGCCTTTTGCGGGCGGCAATGGCTCCGGGCGTGACACGCGGTTTGAGCCCGCGACGGGCGACTCCTATGGGCAACGCACGGGACGCGTTACCTCCACGGAGAGCACGACGCCGCCCGCGGCCGTGCAACCACCGTGGATGCCTCGTGAACCCGCAGCGAACCCGCCTGCCGCCACGGATGATCCGGGCCGGCCACGTCGCAGGCGATTGGAATAACCCAGCGGAACGGAGCGACGATGGCCCTAGACCTTAGCAAGCTTTCTGATGAGATGGAGTCCGCCCTGGCGGGTGCACGCGTGCTGGCCGAGGAGCGGCAACAGGCGCTGATCCAGCCCGAGCATCTGCTGCTGCTCCTGCTGGACCGCGATGACGGCAGCCTTCGACCCGTGCTCGACGCGAAAGGTGTCGCGCCCTTGCCGCTGCTCGATGCCCTGTCGCGTCGCGCAGACCAGCTGTCGGCGCAGCGACTGGAGACTGGCCGGCGTCCCCTGGCGTCGCAATCCCTGCGCACTCTGCTCGCCGAGGCTTTCAAGATCTCGGATCGGCACCGCCGTGTCTCTGCCGAACCCGTCGACGTGCTGGAAGCGGCTCTCACCACCGGCAATAACGACCTGCGCGGCGAGTTTCGTCGAGCCGGCTTCACGCCCGATGACCTTCCCTCAACCCTGGCCCCGGCGACTTCCGTGTCCCCGGTATCTGCGGCAGCAAAGGCTGCTTCTCCGCAGCGGGAGGTCGCGAAAGACGAGAGCGATCTCCAGAACGGGGCCAAAATGCTGGAGCGCTTTGGCCGCGACCTGACCGCCGCTGCCCTGGCTGGCGAGTTGATGCCGGTTGTGGGCCGCGATGATGAGGTTCGTCAGCTTATCCAGACGCTGCTGCGCAAGACCAAGTCGAATCCCGTGCTTGTGGGTGATCCGGGCACCGGCAAGACCGCCATCGTGGAAGGCCTGGCGCTGCGGATTGCCGCGGGCGACGTGCCGGAAAGCATGCGGCGCTGCCGCGTGGTCGCGCTGGACCTTATGGGTCTGGTGGCCGGCGCCAAGTACCGCGGCGAGTTTGAAGAGCGCCTTAAAGCCGTGGTGGACGAAGTCCGTCTGCGCAAGGGAGAAATCATCCTCTTCCTCGACGAGCTGCACCAGCTGGTTGGCGCCGGCGGCAACGAGGGGGGCATGGACGCGGCAAACATCCTCAAACCGGCCCTGGCGCGGGGTGAGCTGCGTTGTGTTGGCGCAACGACGTTCGATGAATATCGCGAGCGAATCGAGAAGGACGGTGCGCTGGCGCGGCGCTTTGAACGCGTGCAGGTCGGCGAGCCGAACGACGAATCGATGCTCTACATCCTGCGCGGCATACGCGAGCGCTACGCGGCCTTTCACGGTGTGGATGTTACCGACGAGGCGTTGAGCGCGGCGATCAAGCTCTCTCGTCGTTACATGCGCGACCGCTTTCTGCCGGACAAGGCCATCGATGTCATGGACGCGGCCACAGCGCGGTTGCGGATGCAGCTGGAGTCGCGGCCGACGGCGCTGGATCAGCAGGAGCGCCTGCTGACACGCAAGCGTGCGGAACTTGAGACCCTGCGTGGTCTGCCCAAGCTCTCCTCGGCGCAAACCAAACAGGTCACAGCTCTGGAGGCCGAGGTTGCGGAGATGCAACCGCGTCTTGCCGCGGATGCTGAGGCGTGGGATCGCCAACGCGATGCGCGCGCTGGTCTCGGCCGCACCGCGCAGGCTATCGAGGAGAACACACGCCTGCTCGCAGCGGCCGAAGGCGCAGGTGACGTTACGCGCGCGGCCGAGATCCGGTATGGCGCGTTGAAGCATCTGGAGGCACAGCGCGCGGACCTCGCCGCCCAACTGGCGCAGCATCGTGAGAACGCTGGCGGCAATGCCACGGTCGCCGACAAGGTGCTCCCCGAGCACATCGCGGAGGTCATTGCGGAGCGCTCCGGCGTACCCGCGTCGCGCATGCTGGAAAGCGAGCGCGAGCGCTTGTTGCAGCTCGAAGAGCGGCTCGGCGAGCGTGTCTACGGCCAGCCCGAAGCCATCCACGCGGTTGCTGAGGCTGCCCGCCGCATGCGGACGGACCTGCAGCTCAAGCGATCGCCCGCCTCTTTCCTCTTTGTCGGACCCACCGGGGTGGGCAAGACCGAGTTGGCGAAGGCGATCGCGGAGGCATTGTTTGACGACGAAACCGCGCTCATCCGCATCGACATGGGCGAGTACAAAGACGCCTCCTCGGCGGCGGGTCTGATTGGTTCACGGCCGGGCCTTGTCGGCTCCGACGAGGGTGGCTTCCTCACCGAGCAGGTGCGTCGATCGCCCTACTCCATTGTGCTGTTTGACGAGGTGGAGAAGGGGCATCCGGAGATCCTGGATCTTCTGCTCGGACTCCTCGACGAGGGTCGCCTGACCGACGCCAAAGGGCGCTTCTGCGACTTCACCAACACGGTCGTGCTGTTTACCTCGAACCTGGGCGTTCGTGAGTCGATGGCGGCGGGCGAAGACAATGCCTTGCGCGAGCGGATCATCCTGGATGCGGTACGGGCCAACCTGCGGCCGGAGCTCTACAACCGTATCGGGCAGGTGATTCCCTTCCATCCGCTGGGCATGACGGAGCTACAACGGATTGTGCAAACGCAATTGCGCGCGCTGGGCCGCAAGCTGAGCGACGATCGCGAGATCACGCTCGAGTCCACGCCGGCAGCAGTGGACCTGCTCGCGCAGCTGTCCTATGACCCCGAGTACGGCGCGCGTCCGGCCGGTCGCGTGCTGCAGCGCGAGGTGCTCTCTCCCTTGGCCGAGATCCTCTTGCGCGGTGACGCTCCTCCGAACAGCACGGTTCACATGGATGCAGTCCCGGTTGCAGGAGAGCCTTCGGAAGAGGCTTCGCAGGAAGCCGATGCGGAGATGGCGTTGGAGCTGGTCTTCACCATCACCGAGGGCGGGGATGCACAACCGCCTGAGAACTCAACCGCCGAAGTTGCTTCAACGAACGTGACAGAGGAGGTGGCCCAGTAATGCCGGTCCGATTACGGTTATCGCTGCACGGTCTTGTGCTGCGGGTCTTCGCGGTGCTGCTTGGCTTCGGCAGTGTTTTGTCGGTCGCGGCCGGGGCGCAGGTTCCGCTGAACCTGTTTAATGGCACCTCCCTGCTCGGCTGGAACCCGCACGGGGTCTGGACTGCCACGGCGGGCATCCTGTCCACCAATGGCGGAAGCAGCCGCAACGTTCTGACGGCCGTTCCCTTCGCCGATCTACGCCTGGATTTCGAATACAACGAGAGCTCCCCCATGGGCGCCAAGCTGCGCCTCTGGACCACGCGCGAAGATACCGGCGGCCTCTCCATCGACCTCGACACCATGGCCAGCCCAGCGGGTGTGGGCGGCGTTGAACAGCTGTCCCACTCCTCCATCGCCTCGGTAGCGCCGGGTTGGCACCGGGTGACGGTAGAAACCTCGCACGGCCAGCTCAACACCCGTGTCGACGGGCAGCCCTCCGGCAACGCCGGTGGACTTGGTAGCCGCGCCGGCCTGCTGGGCTTTGAAGCAAGCGGGGACGGCTCCCTGCAGATCCGCAATATCAAGCTGACTCCGCTGGGCCTTTCGCCTGCCTTCAACGGCACCGACCTTGGCGGGTGGAAGGCTGTGGCACGCGGTCCCGAAGCAAAGGGCGGCGTCGGTCACACCATGGAGAAGACCCTCACGTTCGGTATCGGCGGCGGCAGTGCCAAGCCACATGACGCGAAGTGGACCGTGCTCGGCGGCAGCATTCATGGGGAGGACGGTCCCGGCGGTCTGGAAAACGGCACACCGGTTGACGACGAAATCGTGCAGATCACCTCATCCCTTCGGGGCGACCTGAAGCCCGACAACATCGCGTCCCTGGCGATGCGGAACGCGCCAGGCCAGCTCAGCGGCGGGTACAGGATGGGCATCGGCCCGTATGCCGGCGCGGTTGAGGGACTCGTCAAGCACACCCCGGTGCGCGCGAACGGCCCCGTGGACGAGACCATCGTCATCGCGGGCCGAACGATCGCTGTATGGGTGAACGGCAATCTGGTCACGGTGCACACCGACACGCGTCCGGAAGGCAGCAATACGGCCACAGGAGCGAAGACCTCAGGCGGCAGCATGAGTCTGGTGCTGCCCAACGGCGGCGAACAGATCGATGTTCACCGCATTGCGACTGCGGCCCTGCCAAAGACCTATGGTGTCGCCGCACACGCACCTGCGCCTCTGCCGCCGTTGCCGATCGCTACCGCACCGACGGTAGCGGTTGCACCGGTGGCTCCCTCCGGTAGTTCGGCCGCGGAGAAAGCGCTGCTGATGCAACAGCAGGAAAACGCGAAAAAGGAAGCCAGCGACCAGGCCAGCAAGCAGCGGGTTGCTGCCCTGATGAGCCAGGCACTGGGGGCCACTGACCCGCAGCAACAGATGTCAGCCTATGGCCAAGTAGTGCAGATCGATCCCTCCAATGCCGCTGCCGTCCAGGGCTTCAAGGAAGCGCAAGCCAAGGTCCAGGCGCAACAGGCCGCGCAGCAGAATGCGGTAACAGCGCAAGCGGACCAGCAGCAACAGGTACAGGACCGGGCGCAGCAGACAGGCGCTTCCCTGTCCAAGGCGCAGGGTGCGTTCCTGGCGGGGCACTTTGCGGAAGCGAGCAGTGCGCTGGCGGTCGCGGAACGTCTCTCTCCGGGGAACCCCGCAGCACGTGATCTTCGTGCCCGCATCAGCTCGGCGCAATCGCTGCGCAGCCGGCTCTACTTCCTCGGAGGCGGTGTCGGCCTGGTTGCCCTGCTCAGTGCGCTCGCGCTGTGGATGCGGCGTCGCAAGCAGATGCGTTACCCGGTGCTCGAAGTGGTCAGAGGCTTCGAGCAGGGGCGTAGCTACCCCGTCGAGAAGGACCTTGTCCGCATCGGGGCGGTGGCGCAAAACGGCGGGCAAAAGAACGACATCGTGATCCAGGATGTCGAGCATGCGATCTCCCGTTTCCATTGCGAGATCGCTCGCAAGAACGGTCAGCTCTACGTCACCGATCTCAAGAGT
>CAXTFS010000142.1:0-7972 GCA_964243395.1 uncultured Acidobacteriaceae bacterium
CCCGCACCCCGCCGGCCCGCACCGCCGACACCTCCAGCGACAGCACCGTACCCTGCACCAGCGCCTCAACCTTGGCCATCGCCGCCGGGTTCAGCGCCAGAACACTCGCCCGCCCGCTCCGCGCATGCGATCCAGCCAGCGACACCGGGGTCCTCGTCTTTCCGCCACTCAGCACACCCGTCGCGCGGGTCGCATCATCCTCCGGCACCAGGATGATCGCGGCGCCTGCGCGGCGCAGATACCCTGCCACCTGCATCGATTGCAAATTCGACGGCGTCGCGCGTGGCAACAACGCCCCGCCCAGCACCTCCCGGTCCGGCTGGGTGCCGTTCAGGGGGACCCGCACCAGGGGACCGCTCTCGCTCACCCCCGGCGACTCCACCAGCGTGAAGTCACGCCCTTCCTCCAGGCACAGAGCTCCCGCCTTCAGCACCGCCCGGCCATTCAGCGTGGTCGAGACGACCCCCGCCGTTTGCAGGTACCCCGTCATGCCCGGGGCAAACTTCAAGCCATATGCCTCAAACTCGCTGGCCACATAGGTGGCCGCAAGCTGCTCATCGCGTGTCGCACTGCCGCGACCCGCTAGGGCATCGCTGGCCAGAAACGACTCATGCGCCGCCACCCACTCCGGCTTTACGGTCCATCCGGCTTCGGTCTGCGCGCACGCGGCGCCCGCCCAAACCCACAAGACTACCCAACACATCCATTGAATGAACCGAAGCTTTCGCACTGCGTCCTTACCCCAAAAGCGGCAATTACAGGCCACTCCAGGCATGCCTATCCTAAACAGGAACCCGACTCGTCTAAACTAACGTTGGTCACCCGTCCGAAAACCATCGTCATGGAACTGGCTCTTTTCCCCATCGCGGCATTGCTTCTGCTCTTCTCCGGTGCTGGCAGCCCTTCGTCGCACGGGCCCGGGAGTGCGACCATCATGCGCGCCCTGCTGGCAAATGTCGCCGGGACGACGTCTACCGCCAGCAGGGACACCCCTTCCCACCTATCGGCAGCATCCGGGCAAATCGTTAATGGTCCCCGCTTGGCGATCGCGCTTGTGCGGACACCACCGCAGGTCCGGACCATCGCCCCCGCCTTCGCTCGCAAACAGTACCGCACCCGCTTTGGATCCGGCGCCGGCGCCTACTTTGCGGTCGGTCCCCCAGCCACGGTCACCGCCTGACCCTGGCTGGTCTCAAGAGGAAACAGCTCGCGATTCCAGTAAACTGACCCTTGGATATCCCATTGGACATCTGCGCCCGCACTCTTGAAGGACATTCCTCGTGATAAACAACGTTCTCGCCAAACTCTTTGGCACCTCCAACGAACGCGCCGTGAAGCGCCTTCTCCCCACACTCGCTCAGATCAGCAGCCATGAAGACGACCTCAAAGGCCTCTCCGACGAGCAGCTCCAGGCCAAGACCGTCGAGTTCAAGGCCCGCATCGCCAAGGCCATCGACGGCCTCACCGACGCCGACCAGATCAAGGCCACAGAAAAGGCGGCCCTCGACGACCTGCTCCCCGAAGCCTTTGCCGTCGTGCGCGAAGCCGGCCGCCGCGTCGTCGGCATGCGCCACTTCGACGTTCAGATGATCGGCGGCATGGCCCTGCACCAGGGCAAGATCGCCGAGATGAAGACCGGCGAAGGCAAGACCCTGGTCGCGACGCTGCCCTGCTACCTCAACGCGCTCGCCGGCCACGGCGTCCACGTCGTCACCGTCAACGATTACCTGGCCAAGCGCGATGCCGAGTGGATGGGCAAGATCTACGGCTTTCTCGGGCTCTCTGTCGGCGTCATCGTCCACGATCTCTCCGACGAGCAGCGCCGCGCCGCCTACGGATCCGATATTACCTACGGCACCAACAACGAGTTCGGCTTTGACTACCTGCGCGACAACATGAAGTTCGATCTCAATGAGACCGTGCAGCGTGGCCATTTCTACTGCATCGTGGACGAAGTGGATTCGATCCTGATCGACGAGGCCCGCACGCCGCTCATCATCTCCGGGCCCACCGACAAGACCACCGACAAGTACGGCATCGCGAACAAGATCATCCCGCAGCTGGAACTCGGCGAGCTGATCGAAACCCTCGAGCACAAGACCTGGTCCGGCGACTACGTCGTCGACGAAAAAGCCCGTGCCATCACGGTCACGGATGAAGGCTTCGAGAAGGTCGAAAAGCTGCTCGGCATCGGCAATATCGCGGACCCCGAAAACTGGGACATGAAGCACCACATCGAGGTCGCCATCAAGGCCCATGCGCTCTACAAGCGCGACGTCGAATACGTGGTCAAGGACGGCGAAATCATCATCGTCGACGAGTTCACCGGGCGCCTCATGCCGGGTCGTCGCTGGTCCGACGGGCTGCATCAGGCCATCGAAGCAAAGGAGGGGGTGACGATCCGCAAGGAAGACCAGACGCTCGCCACCATCACCTTCCAGAACTACTTCCGCCTCTACAAAAAGCTCTCCGGCATGACCGGCACCGCTGAAACGGAAGCGGCTGAGTTCGACAAGATCTACAAGCTCGACATCGTCGTCGTTCCCACCAACCGGCAGATGCTGCGGATCGAAAATCAGGACGTCGTCTACCGCACCGCGAAGGAGAAGTACTTCGCCGTCGCGGAAGAGATCGAGCGTCTGCACGCCGCCCGTCAGCCAGTCCTTGTCGGCACCACATCCATTGAGAAGTCCGAGCTCCTCTCCGACATCCTCAAGCGCAAGGGCGTGCGTCACGTCGTCCTCAACGCCAAATTCCACGAGAAGGAAGCAGAGATCGTGGCGCAGGCAGGTCGTTTGGGCATGGTCACCATCGCTACCAACATGGCCGGCCGCGGTACCGATATTCTGCTCGGCGGCAACGCTGACTTCATGGCCCGTCAGGATCTCGTGAAGCGCGGCATCGCCCGGGCGATCTCACCCGCCGAAGGCGAAATTCATCCCGTCGCCGCCGCCGGCATGGCCCGCTTCTACTACCAGAGCCAGGAGTTCGAAACCACGCAGGGGCAGTGGGACGCGGTCTCCTCGCAACATACCGCCTCCACCCAGAGCGAGCACGAAGCCGTGATCGAAGCCGGGGGCCTGCATATCCTCGGCACCGAACGCCACGAGTCCCGCCGCGTCGACAACCAGCTGCGCGGCCGCGCCGGCCGTCAGGGCGACCCCGGTTCCAGCCGCTTCTTCCTTTCACTTGAAGACGACCTCATGCGTATCTTCGCGCGCGAGTGGGTCTCTTCCCTGCTGCAGTCGCTCGGCATGGAAGAAGGCGTGCCTATCGAAAGCCGCATGATCACCAAGCGGATCGAGGCCGCCCAGAAAGCCGTCGAATCGCAGAACTTCGAATCCCGCAAGCACGTCCTCGAGTACGACGACGTCATGAACAAGCAGCGTGAGGCCGTCTACGGCCTGCGCCGCGGCCTCATCGAAGGCGTCGACCAGAAGGAGCTCATCACCGAGCACTACGTCACCGAGATCCTCGGCAACCTGCTCGACGAGCACGCGCCCGAAAAGGTCCACCCGGACCAATGGCACACCGAGGCCATCTTCAACGCGGCCTATGACGTGTTCGGTGCCCGGCTTTCGACCGAAAGTGGCGCGTCGGAAGGCGAGGCCGTCAACGCCGCGGAACTGAATCGCACAGAGCTGGGCGATGCCATCTTCTCCCGCTTGCGCGATCGCTACGAGGTCAAGGAACAGATCCTCGGCGCACCCAACATGCGCTACCACGAGCGCATCGTCATGCTCTCCGTCCTGGACGGCCTCTGGAAAGAACATCTCCTCGCCATGGACCACCTCAAGGAAGGCATCGGCCTCCGCGGCTACGGCCAGCAGGACCCACTCGTCGCCTACAAGAAGGAGTCCTACGAGATGTTCGAGGCGATGATGTCCAAGTTTGGTGAGGACACCGCGCGTCATCTCTTCCGCATGCAGATCCTTGGTCCTGACGGCACCCCGATCGAGACCCGCGACCAGCTGGCGCAGTTGCAGGCCCAGGCCACCGCCCAGGCTGGTGGCGGCCAATCCGGGCTGCCGCCGGGCGCACGCGCAGGCCTCGCCCCGCCGTCGCTCGGCTCGCCTTCATCCAACGAGGACCTGTTCACCGGCGAAGAGCCTGGCCACGAAACCTACCCCAGCGAACCGCCGAACTCACAGGCCATGCAGGAAACCGCCCCGGTGCCCGTCCCCATGCGCGCACCGGCCACCACCATTGACCGCCTGGAGCGCGAGTTCGAGCAGCGCAAGGAGCGCGAACTGCAGGCCGCCCGCACCAACAGCACCAACGGCAATGGCACAACACCCAAGCGCACCGGCCCCACGCCCGGCCGCAACGATGAGTGCTACTGCGGCTCCGGCAAGAAGTACAAGAAGTGCCACGGCGCCAACGACTAGGTCCCACCAGCCATCCGGGGCCTCAGCGCGGGTTGGTATTGCCGCTGCGAGATCACGGCCAGCCATAACCGATGCAGTCCGCCGATGACCGCGCGTTCGACCTCGTCGTGCAGCAGGTAAGGCGGTCAAGGGGGCCCGGGAGGGCTGAGCCGATTTGAGGCTGAAGGCGATGCGCCTCGAGTCACGATTTAGTTCGTTCCCGCACTCGTAACCCAGTCCAACCACGCATTGGCCACGACACTGTCCGGCATCCACCCGGTCACCACTCCGCCGGCCGTTGCGGGCAGCACACTGGCGTCGATAATGTTGCAGTCGGCGTTGCCCACATCGTCGAAGTGACCATCGTACGTGCAGGTAAATTGCACCGTCGGGGGCGCCGGTCCACTACTTGGTGCCAGGGCTGCCTGCCCGGTGGCCAGCGGCGTCGTTAGCCCTTCCATAACCGCCGTTACCCAGGGGATGAGCAAAGTCTTGGTTGAATCCGTACAACAGTGCCCCGTGCCGTTTTGCACACCGAAGCCCCAGCGACCGCCCAGCACCTGCCCGTGGATGAAAAGGTCGAAGGGGCGCTGCGTTCCCGCATTCTGATCCCATGCATTCGCCAGAATCAGCATGGGGATCGCCGCGGCTGCGGGCGTCACCGCCAGATCGTCAATATCGGCGTGCGACGACGCCGGTGCGAGCAGGATCCCACCAAGCACCCGTGACGAGTAATCGTTTGCCATCGTCATGCTCAGGTAGCCAGCCGCCGAAAAGCCGAACAGCAACACGTTCGCATTGGCCAGCTCCGTGTGGCCTGTCAGTGTTCCCAGCTGGTCCAGTGCCACAAACAGCGCTCGCCCCGGCCCCTTGCTCGCATCGATCTGCAAATCCGGGTAGGAAGCCGCATCGCACTCCAGCGCGTACACCATCGCCATATGCAGACTCGCCGCCATCGCCTGCACATCCGGGTCCGCGAACAGGTTGCCGCTGTCGCCGCGCTGAAAGATCACCAGGACCGACGTCTCAACGTCCGTCGGCGCCGACACCTTTAATTCGTACGTGCACGGTCCACGCAGATCATCAGTCGCCAGCGGCGCCACCTTCACCGTGGGCAGGTACGGCACTGTCTCCAGGCCGCAGCCCGTCGCCAGCAGCGTGGCGAACGTCAGCGCAGAAAGGTACAGCCAGTTCCGGAGGGATCGCAGGGGATTGCGTTGCATGTCGGGAAGTCAAGGAAACTATATCTTGGAATACGTACGACCGTCCCGTCCGGATCGTTTGGCCGAACGGTATCCTGAATCCATGCTTGCGCCCGAAGTCACACCCCAGGAGTTTGCCGCCCAACGGCAGCAGCCCAACCCTCCCCTGCTGCTCGACGTCCGTGAAGGGTGGGAGTACGAGACCGCCCGCATCGAGCGCTCCACGTTGATGCCCATGGGCGAAATCTCCGGCCGCGCCCATACCGAACTCGACCCCGATTCGCCGATCGTCGTCGTCTGCCATCACGGCGCCCGCTCGCTCAGCGTCACCATGTGGCTCCGCGAACAGGGCTTCGAACACGTCCAATCGCTCGCCGGCGGCATCGACGCCTGGTCTCAGACCATCGATCCCACCATCCCCCGCTACTAGCGTCAGGAAGCGCAGGACGACGATCCCGGGAGGGGTGAGCAGGCCTGCTCACCCCCTCTCAGTCTTTACCAGGGGATCTCCCCGGCTGCCTCGAGGAACTTCCCTGAGACCGGCGGGTCCAGCAGCGCTACGCGGACGATCTCGGCTGCACCTTCTTCAACGGTCTGCGTGCCGTTCTTCCCGTTCAGGTCCGTGGCCGTGTAGCCCGGGTTCACCGAGTTCACAGCGATGTTGCCGTCGCGGAACTCGTAGGCGAGCTGGACCGTAAACATGTTCAGCGCGGCCTTGGAAGCGCAGTAGGCCAGAAACTTCACCGGCGCATACTTCCAGGTCGGATCGTTGTGCAGGCTTACCGAGCCCAGCTCGCTGGAAACATTGATGATCTGCGCCTCCCCGGCTTGCTGCAGCAGCGGCAGCATGGCCTGCGTGACCGCGACCGACCCAACATAGTTGGTGTGCATCATCTTCTCCACAATGGAGAGATCGACCTTGCTGGGCGGCCCATCCTGCATATCCGCGATAGCAGCGTTGTTGATCAGCAGGTCCAGCTTGCCGAACTGCTTGCGAATACTCTCCGCTGCGGTGGACGCACTCGCGTGATCGTCCAGGTCGATGTGGATGAACTGCACATCCAGGCCTTCTGCCCCGAGCTTCCCGGCCGCCTCTTTGCCAAGCTCTGCGTTGCGCGCCCCCGCAAGCACCGTCCATCCCGCCTTCGCGATCTGGCGCGCCACCTCGAAGCCGATGCCCTTGTTTGCGCCGGTAATCAGGGCGACTTTCGCGCCTGCTTTTCCATCCACTTGCTTTGCCTCTTGCATGTTGTTCTCCTCCCATCCAGTATATGAAGGAAACTTCAGGTTTTCATTCGCATATGCTCAAGACCGCTCCGCCTGCACTGGAACCAAGAAAAACGCCCCAACAGAGCCGTTCGGTCGCCACGGTCGAGGCCATCTACGACGCCACCGTTCAGGTTCTGCTCAAAGACGGGCCGGAACGGCTGACCACGGTCCATGTCGCACGGCGGGCCGGTGTCTCCGTCGGAACGTTGTACCAGTACTTCCCCAACAAGCAGGTTCTGCTCCTGGCCGTGCTGGAGCGCCACATGGCGCGTACCGCCGCCGCCGTGGAAGAGGCCTGCGCTGCCAACCACCTGCAGCCGCTCGAGACCATGATGCACGCTCTGGTCAGCCGCTTCATCGATGCCAAGTTAATGGACCGCGATACCTCCGTCGCGCTCTACCGGATCGCCGCCGAAGCGGGCGGGGACCTCATCGTGAAGCGCACCCGCAAACGTTTCGAAGGGGCCATCACGGCCATGCTGCAGACCGCCAAGCTGCCGGCATCAGCCGACGTTCCCTTCATGGTGCACATGATCTACCTCATCATGGCCGGCACCCTGCGCGGACACCTGGAAAGCAACGCCCCACCCAGGACAACCCAGAAGCTAAGAGACCACTTGCCTAAGCTGCTTCTTGCCTACTGCAGGGCGATGTAAGCAGTTCTGAGAACAATGATTGCTTGTACCGCGCAGACGTCATAGTGGGCAGAAGCAAGAACCGCACATAAGCACCTTGTAGTGCGGTGATGGGCCAATCGCTTCGGTGAGAACCCCGGAAAATCAAGGCTGGGACTTTGCAGGCTAGAGGTCAATCGACAGGTTTCGCTCATCAGCGCCCGCCACTTTGAGTGGCACGTCACCATTGCTGTGGGGTACCTGTCTTGTCCTGTAGCCCTTCACTGAAGGCGTAAAGCAGAATTGCCATTCGGAACACTTCGAATTTCGAAGGACCTCGTAGCGGCCGCCGAAATCCAGATCGCCGTCGCTTCTCAGGAGCGGGAACCGGATCTACCGGCAGCAAGAGATTGCGTGCAAGTGCGTTCGCGGTGCCAAAGGGATGACATGATCTGCTTGCTTCAAGAGCCAAGGTGCGAGCCGTATCTTGCGAGTACACGAACCACGTCGCTGCGCACGC
>CAXTFS010000143.1:0-741 GCA_964243395.1 uncultured Acidobacteriaceae bacterium
GCTTCACCCCATCTGTTGGGTGTTGCCTTAGCCCTTAACGATCTTGCCGCTCTTGATGCAGCTGGTGCAGACCTTCATGCGCTTGGACACGCCGTTGGTCACGGCCTTCACCGACTGCAGATTAGGGTTCCAGCGCCGCCGGGTGACGTTGTGCGCGTGCGAAATGTTGTTGCCGAACTGCGGTCCCTTGCCGCAAAGCTCACATACCTGTGCCATCGAAGTCTTCTCCAGACAAAACTTTTTTCGCAATCTCCAGCCCTTGACCGTGATGGGCTCCGGCGCTCGAAAGCTGCCGGCGGAGTGGTAGGCACGATTGGATTCGAACCAACGACCTCTACCGTGTCAAGGTAGCGCTCTAACCAACTGAGCTACGCGCCTAAAGTGCGTACAAGTCAGTGTAACCGGAGCCTCCGCCGATCGCAACTCCCACCCGCAACTCGGTAGTGGGTCAGTCTGAAACCAGACGGTAGTGTCTCAGTTTGGAATCAGCGGCCATTGCGCTCCGGCGATGGCGGCTGGCATCTCTGACCATGTTTGGAGCTATGAGGAGATCGCGGCTTTGGCGGACTGACCGTTGGTACCATTTGCAAATATGTGGATGGTGCCTGAAGGTCGTAGCGCGATTCTGCACACTTGCTGGACGGCGGCGATTGCCGCCATTTGTGTTTTTGGAGCAATTCGCATTCGCAAGAGATGGGGTCGCATACTCCTACTAGGGGGGGCCGAGGCATTCGGACTCTT
>CAXTFS010000143.1:751-7911 GCA_964243395.1 uncultured Acidobacteriaceae bacterium
AACCGGAGCCTCCGCCTATCGCAACTCCCACCCTCAACTCCCGTCCGCATCTCCCGTCCGCAACTCCCCGGTACGGAAAGAAACTCACGCTTCCCCCGCGGGCTCCAGACGCTCGCGCGGGTCGGTCTGGGCCTGCACCTTGCGCAGGGTGATCCAGGCGTACTGCGCGGCGGAAAGCGGCGCGAGCACCGCGACCGCGCGCAGCAGCAGCAGTCTGAACTCCGCCAGGTGTGCCCCGGCAATGACCTTGCAAGTCATCACGGTGAGCACCGCCAGAATCTGTACCGCGGTGTTCACCTTGCCCAGCCAGCTTGGCCGGAAGTCGCGCAGGATGTTTGTGATGTACAGCAGCGTCGAGATCACCAGGATGCCCAGATCGCGGCTGAACACCAGCACCGTGACGTAGCGCGGGATCAGACCGACGTGCGTCAACACCAAGAAAAGCGTGCTGAGCAGCGCCTTGTCCGCGATCGGGTCGAGGTATTGCCCCAACGCTGTCTGCTGCTTCAGCAGCCGCGCGATCAGGCCATCGAGCCCGTCGGAGATCCCCGCTATCCAAAGCAGCGCAAAGGCGAACTTCCAGTGTCCATCCAGGATCTCAATGACCAGAAATGGCAGGGTAAACAGCCGCAACATCGTGAGCAGGTTGGGCGTGGCGCGAAACTGGCGGAAGTCCGGCATAAAGTGGTGGGCGAGATTGCATGGTAGCCCACACGGGACCTCCCCCGTGGCCCCTGGGGGCCAACGGCTAGCCTGCTCCCTTGGGTTCCCGCCGGTTGAGTACATCTTCGATCTCATCGCAGGCGGTTCTTACACCAGCCTCCGCCCGGACGAGCGCCCCCAACTGTTCCGCGCGTCTCGCGTAGCCCGGCTCCAGCAACCGGCGCAGCTCCTGCGCGACCCGCATTGCCCGGTACCGGCGGCGGGAGAGGACGCGCGCCACGCCCAGCCGTTCCACGCGCCGGGCATTGTCGGGCTGGTCGGCGCCGAAGGGCACCACCAGCATGGGTCGCCCCGCACGTAGGGCCTCGGCCGTGGTGCCCACGCCACCCTGATGCACCACCGCCGCAGCCCGTGGGAAGACCTCTGCGTAGGAGGCATACGCGCAGGCAAACACATCCTGCCCCGGCGCTCCCGGAACTGTCGATGTGCCCGCAGACTCGGATGCTGCGCCCAGCAGCAGCGCACGCCGGTTAACCTGCCGCGCGGCCAGGGCGCTCTCGCGAAAGAAGTCGCCCGGCGTGATGACGGCGGAGGAGCCCAGCGTAAACACGATCGGCGGCGCGCCCGCATTCAGAAATGCCTCGAGCTCCATGTTCCCCGGCGCTGGCTGGTCGTAAAAGGCGAAGCCGGTGGCGACCGTGTTGGGGGACCAGTCCGCCTGCGGGGCCCCAAGCAGCGGAGAAAACAGCGCCAGCTCCCGCGTCGACGCCCCGCCGCTGTCAAACAGCGCATTGCCGCCCTCGGGCAGCCCCAGCCCGCGACGCAGCGCATCCACGGGTTGCAGCCAACGCCGGGTCTGCCAGCGCGCAA
Source organism: uncultured Acidobacteriaceae bacterium (assembly GCA_964243395.1). Lineage (GTDB taxonomy): Bacteria > Acidobacteriota > Terriglobia > Terriglobales > Acidobacteriaceae > Granulicella. The sequence continues at coordinate 2,285 of CAXTFS010000143.1, forward strand.
ACCGCAGCAGCGCACGCCAGACCGCCGGCGGCGCACCCAAACGGTGCAGCCAGGCCAGACCGGGAAGAAAGGGCGGGTCGAGCGCCGAGAGGAGGCTGACCGGCGCCAGTTGCGTGGAGATCCAGGGCAGACCGCGCCCTTCGGCAACGATCCGGGTGGCAAACGCCAGGGGGTGCGCCACGAGCAGATCGGCTTCAGCCGCGACATCGCAGGTGTCCCGGTAAGCGTCTCCCAGCGCGGGCAGAATCAACTCGCGAAAGATGTATTCGACGCCCCGCGAACCGTTGAAGACCCGGCGGATCACCTCTGGACTGGGACCCTCGGTCGCCGTCGCGCGCAGGGGGTGAAACCGCAGACCGGCGGCCTCCACTCGCTGCCCAAAGAGCGCGGTCGTCGCCACGGTGACGATGTGGCCTCGCCGCTGCAGTTCCACCCCGAGCGCGAGATATGGGTGCAGATCGCCAAGCGAGCCCACTGTGGTGAGCACGATCCGCCCGGGCCGTCCGCCGTGATGTGCCTCGGGATTCACATCGGTTGGATGCGGTCCCATCAACTGCCCCCGCGGATCGCCGTTGCGCGACCCTAAGCGCCGCCGTACACTGAGAATGCCCGGATTCCGTCGCGAGCGCCGTGCCACCGCCCGCAGAACCGGCCCTGACACCCTATGCTGCGGCTCACCAAAAAAGCGGATTACGGGCTGATGGCTCTCAAGTATCTCGCCGAGCACTCGACCGGGGGTGCGCAGTCGGCGAAGGATATCGCCGAGGCCTACCACATTCCACCGCAGCTGCTGGCCAAGATTCTGCAAACACTCACCCGGGCCGGCATCCTGATCTCCACCGCCGGCACCAACGGCGGCTATGCGCTGGCCCGCCCCGGCAGCGACGTTTCCGCCTTTGAAGTGATACGCGCAATCGACGGGCCCCTGTTTATTACCAGCTGCATCACGATTCATGGAACCTGCGACCTGCACGGAACCTGCACCATCAAAGAACCACTGCGCAAGGTGAACGACTCCATTAAGGACCTGCTGAGCGCCATTCGCATTGCGGACCTGGTCGAACCCGCCGAAGCGGCTGAATCCTCCGCTGCCATGGCCGGTGGGCTGGTGTCGATCGCGCTGTAAGTTTTCGCAAGAAGCATTCTCGCTGTACCGCGCCGGTGAAGCAGCCCCGCGGAGGACATTTTGTACCGCCACAGAAGTTTAGGAGCACACGGATTATGGCTGAAACACTGGGAATGAACGTTACGCACACCAATGAGCCCCTGCCTGCGGGCGTCAAATTGCCGATCTACATGGACAATCATGCGACCACGCCGCTTGACCCCCGCGTGCTCGAGGCCATGATGCCCTATCTCACCGGCATCTTCGGCAACGCCGCTAGCCGCAACCACTCGTTCGGCTGGGAAGCCGAGCAGGGTGTCGAGAAAGCGCGCGAGCAAATCGCCAAGCTCATCGGTGCGTCGGCCAAGGAGATCATCTTCACCTCCGGCGCGACCGAATCGAACAACCTTGCCATCAAGGGCATCGCGGAGATGTACCGCGAACGCGGCAACCACATCATCACCGAGGTCACCGAGCACAAGGCCGTGCTCGACACCTGCAAGAAGCTGGAAAAGCAGGGCTTCCGCGTCACCTATCTGCCCGTGCAGGCCGACGGTCTGATTGACCTCGAAGACCTGCGCCGCGCCATGGACGACCAGACCATTCTGGTCTCGATCATGTACGCCAACAACGAAATCGGCATTGTCCAGCCGATCAAGGAGATTGGCGCGCTCTGCCATGAGAAGGGCGTCATCTTCCACACCGACGCCGTGCAGGCTGTCGGCAAGATCCCCGTCAACGTCATCTCGGACAACATCGACGTGCTTTCGCTGTCCGGCCACAAGGTCTACGGCCCCAAGGGTGTCGGCGCCCTCTACGTTCGCCGCCGCAATCCGCGGGTGCAGATCTCCGAGCAGCAGAACGGTGGCGGCCACGAGCGCGGCATGCGTTCCGGCACGCTCAACGTCCCGGGCATCGTTGGCCTGGGCGCCGCGTGTGAGATCGCCGGCAACGAAATGGCCGCAGAGGCCCAGCGTGAGATCGAGCTTCGCGATTATCTTCGCCACAAGCTGGAGTCGGCACTCGACTATACCCAGGTCAACGGCAACATGGACCACCATCTGCCCGGCAACCTGAACATCAGCTTCATCTACGTCGAAGGCGAGAGCCTGCTGATGGGCATCAATGACATCGCGGTCTCATCAGGTTCGGCCTGCACCTCGGCCACGCTCGAGCCCAGCTATGTGCTCAAGTCGCTGGGCCTCGGCGATGATGTGGCGCACAGCTCGATCCGCTTCGGCCTGGGCCGCTTCAACACGAAAGCTGAAGTCGACTACGTTGCCGACAAGCTGATCGACGTCGTCTCCAAGCTGCGCGAGCTGAGCCCGCTGTACGAGATGGTCAAGGAAGGGATCGACCTGACCAAGATCGAGTGGGCCGCCCACTAAGCGACCGCTCACCGCTATACGAGCAGGACGCATTGGTCACGCGTCCTGCGCTTCGCTTTGTGGACAGTGTCTTACGATTCAGGTGGAGCGCAGGGCGGCGGCTGAGCTTTCTGGTCGCGTTTCTTGCTGCGACCGCTGTACCCGGCGCAGGGCCCACGCCTCCATGCGGCGCTCGGCGACCTTGAGGCAGGGCACCCAGCACACAAAGCCGATCAACACCACGGCAGTCATTAGCACAGCAATCATTTCATCAGGCATACTCGACTCCTTCGTCAGGCAGAGGGACAAGGCAGCTCATGCAGTGGAGCGCAAACGGGCCGGTGCGGTGTTCCCGCATTGAATCAATCCGTTCTTCTTGCGTGCTTTGCAACGAGACGACGTGGCCCGGCGGAGACCCGTCGCCTGCTCCGTCAAGCGCCAGATGGCTGCCTGCGTCCGGAAACGATCCCCGGGAATGGCGCTAGTCTACGGCCAGCTCGGCGACTGTCCTAACGATTGGGGCCTATAGACGACAGCCGCTGTCCTGGGCGCACGAAAGCCTATCGTCGCTAGTGCCGTGCGTCCTCACGCTGCCACTTCGCGCTGAGCCCGTGCAGGGTCTCCATGACGCCATTCATGTCGGCCAGCCGGGAGGTCGGCGCGTAGGTTACCTGGGGCGGGACCGTGTCTTTAACGCTCCGCGTCACAAATCCTTGCGACTCCAGCGTGCGCAGGCGCAGCGTCAGCAGCCGGGCGGAGATCCCCTCCGCGCCCCGTCGCAGCGTGCCAAAGCGCATCGGTCCGTTAATGCTGAGCAGCCAGAGAATATGCAGCGTCCAGGGCCGGGTAAGCATCTCCAACAGGCCGCTCATGGGGCAGCCGGCGCTGAGGTCGGCCTCGACCGGCTCTGCAGCACGGGTTCCTGTCCGCAATGTCCCTGCCGCGTCCGTTACGCTCGCCATCGTTTTCTCCCCACGCAGCCGAATGGATGTTTGCGCCACGCGCATTTCGGCGGTTACTTCAAAGTGCCTACTCGTCGAAGCTCGTTCGCTTACTTATAGTAACTGCAGGGCCCCGCACCGATTTGAGCGGTGTGCCTGAAAGGAAGATAGACCCACATGAAGATCCTGCACATCGATTCAAGCGTGACCGGCGCAAAGTCCGTCAGCCGCCCACTCTCCGAGGAAGCCGCTGAGAAGCTCAAGTCGGTCAACCCCGGCGCGGAGTACGTCTACCGCGACCTCGCCAACGATTCTCTGCGGCACTACACGGCCGTGCTGCGCAGCTACGGCGACGACGCCCCCGACCAGACCCCAGAGCAAAAGCAGGAGCTCGCCACCGGCAAGGAGATCCTTGCAGAGTTCCTGAGCTCCGACACCATTCTGATCGGCGCGCCCATGTACAACTTCAACATCCCCTCACAGCTCAAGGCCTGGATCGACATGATCTGCGTCCCCGGGACCACCTTCAAGTACGGCGCCAACGGTCCCGAAGGCCAGTGTGGCGGTAAGAAGGTCATCATCATCTCCTCCCGTGGCGGCATGTACGGCCCTGGATCCCCAACGGAACAGAACGATTTCCAGGAGAAGTATCTCCGTGCTGTGCTCGGCTTTATCGGCATCACCGATATCACCGTCATTACGGCGGAAGGCGTTGCGTACGGTCCGGAAAAGGCCGCCGAAGCGGTGGCAGCAGCCAAGAGCAAGATCGCGCAGCTGGCATAAACGCGGGGTCAGGGTGCGGGCGCTTCGAGCACTGAAGGTCGCACCCTGCCTCCAGGCTTTTGACTGCGGCGCCCGCACCCATTTTTGCCGTTCGCCGGGCGGCTCTACCAGAAGCGCGCTTCAAGGAATCCCTGTCCCGAGTTACGCTTGGGTGCATGCAGCAATTTTGCTCCGTGGTTCTTCTTGGGCTCGCTCTTCCCCTGGCATCCGCAGCGCAGGCCCCGTGTTCTCCTGATGCACTGCCGACAGCCGCAAAGACGGTTGCCTCGATACGGCATGGGCTGCACAGCCAGGCCGTGGGCGAGCTGGACCCCAAGGTGCCGGCGACAGTCGCCACGCAGCTGAAAGACCTGAAGGAAGCGCTCGGAACCGCCACCGACGCGGCCTTTGCGTGCGCCGACCACGCCGCGACAGCCGAGACCCTGGAAAAGACGCTTGCCACGGCACTGCACGCCAATCTTGCCGATGCCGCGGACACCATCAGCATCAGCGGCAAGCAGGATGTGGGCGCCTACGGGGCCGACCTCGCCGTGCAGGTCTTCCAGCTCTTCGGCTCACCCAGGTTTTACGAAGTCGACCTGCGCTATGGCATCGAGTGCGGCGACGACAACCTGCTGCTCGTCTTCGAGAGCGACGGCAAGGCCACCGGCCCCGGCGCCTGGCACGAACGTCTGCGCTGGAGCGCGCCGGCCTACAACACCATCGGCGACGCCTTTGGCAGCTTCGTTCTGCTCACGCCCCTGCCGGGCGAACAGGCGCACCGCGATTGGCGCTTCGTCGTGGCCCATGGGCAGCCCAACTGCGCGGACGTGGAGAGCAGCAAACCTCGCGGAAGCCGCTTCGATCTGGACATTCTCAAGCCCACGGACGATCCGGCCCAGCCCCACGTTCTGTTTCACGCCGAACACGAGTATCTGCACTCCGACCTCGTGCCGCGCCTGGCGACGACCGAAGACACCGTGGAGTTCCGGGTGAGCTCACCCGGAACCGCAACCGGAGCCAAGCCAGGCACGACGATCTATCGCTATGCGGTCAGCGCGGATGACAGCGTGAAGGAGTCCGTTGGCGCGCCGAACGCCGCCCCAACCCCTGACACCGCGCCAGCTAGTACGAGCTTGCCTCGGTAAGCGCCGTTACCTGCGCGTCGCTGAGCTGCAGATCGACTGCAGCAAACAAGGCATCGAGTTGCGCCACGCTGGTCGCGCTTGCAATAGGCGCCGTGACCGTAGGCTGCGCCAGCAACCACGCCAGGGCCACCGAGGCCTGGGCCGCCCCGGTCTCTTCGCTCACCTGCCTCAGTGCCTTCAGGATGCGCATCCCACGCTCGTCGAAGTACTTCTCCACGCGAGAACCGCGCTTGGCGCCCTTTGTGTCTTCGAGCGTCTGGTACTTGCCCGTGAGAAAGCCCGAAGCCAGTGAAAAGTACGGGAT
>CAXTFS010000144.1:0-7905 GCA_964243395.1 uncultured Acidobacteriaceae bacterium
TCTGTGACCAAGATTCTGTGACCAAGACCCAGCCGCTCCCCTCGCCCCCGCCGGAACGCCGCCGCGACACCCCCTTCCGCTACGTCATTTCGGGCCTGCGTGTCGCATCGGCGATCGTGCTGCCCTCCGCCATCCCGGAGGCCCCGGCCGATGTCGCGGCCAATGTCGCGGTCGATGTCGTTCTCCAGTCCGGGTCTGTGCCGGAGGAGCTCCCTGCGGCCGAGCGTGGCGGGGCGGACTGGCAGATCGAGGGCAAAGACTTTCTGCTGCGTGTGCCCGGGGTCGCTCGCTTCCTGGTCAGCGGTGGCTGCCGGATCGTCTTCGAACCCGCACCCGGTGCCGACATGACTGACGTGGCGCTGTACCTGCTCGGCACGGGCTTTGCGATCCTTCTGCAACAGCGAGGCAGGCTGGTTTTGCATGCAAGCGCCGTGGTGGTGGGCGACCGGGCGATGTTGTTCTGCGGGCCGTCCGGCTCCGGCAAGTCCACGCTGGCCGCGACGCTGTGCGAACGTGGCTACCCATTGCTCAACGACGATGTCTGCAGTGTCAGCATGGCGCCCGACGGCCGCTTCCTGGTGCACCCCGACGGACGCATGCTGAAGCTGTGGGCCGCGTCGGTGGACTACCTGGGACAGGGGGAGCAGGCAACGACACCCGTGCGTGCGGGCTTTGCGAAGTTCTACAGTGCTCCCTCTGCCACCGCACGCGACCCACGGCCGGTGCAGGGCGTGTATGTGCTGCGCGCCACGGAAGGCGACACCGAGCCCACCCTGCGGCGCCTGTCGCTCGCGGAAGGCACGGCGACGATCCGGGCCAATGCGTTCCGGCCGGAGCTGGTGTTTGCCATGGGCCAGACCGCCAGCTATTTCGCGGCCTCGGCGGCCCTGCAGCGCACGGCAAACCTGTATGAGTTGGCCCGCCCGATGCACTTCGCCAGCGCCGGCCGCACCCTGGATCTGCTCGAGGAGCATTGGCGCAACGATCCGGACGACCGCCGCCCTGCTTCGACTTTTGCAACAGCCCAGGGCCGGGGAGGATAGAGCAATGAATGACACAAGTACGCTGACGCGCGATGGGGACTGGCTTGTCGCCTGGGTGGGCGATGAGCTGGTGATGATGAGTGGGGCGAGCGGTCAGTGCATCAGCGTGTCGGAGACGGGCGGGCGCATCTGGGACCTGCTCGACACACCGCAAACAGTGGCTTCGTTGTGCGACCGTCTTGCCGCCGAATACACCGTTGCGGGCGTCGACGTGCGCGGGGAGGTCGTGGGCTTCCTCCACCAGCTTCGGGAGCAGGGTGCAATCCACGTCAGGGCGTAAGCGCTGGGCCGCCGCGCTCCGCTCGCCCCTGCGCCAGAAGCTCCTGTTCCTGGAAGCAGCGCTCTGGCTCAGCCTTGGCCGGCTGGCGCTGTTGAGCTTTCCGTTCCGCACGATCGGCCGCTATCTGGGCAAGTTTCATCCGCCCGCACTCACACCCTCGCAAGGCACGCCGGCCACGCTGGCGGTCGCACGTGAGACCGCCTGGGCTATCGATCGCGCCGCGGCTGCGCTGCCGTTCCCTTCCGTGTGCCTGCCCCGCGCCGTGGCGGCGGCACAGATGCTGCTGTTGCGCAAGGTGCCGTACCGCGTGCACTTCGGCGCACAGAAAGGATCAGCCGACGCGAAGATGCAGCTCCATGCCTGGGTCGATGTGGCCGGCGCGGATGTTGCCGGAACCCGCACTGCGGCCGAGTTCACCGAGGTGGGCTACTTCGCGCGCCGCGCCCGTACCCCCGGCCGGAGTTCGGCAAGGTGAAGGCAGCCAGCAACGCAACCGGCAGCGGCGCATCACACACGGGGGCGGACAGCACTGGTGACCACAAGAAAAGCAGCAGCAGGCAAAACAGCGAAGACGGCAACGGCAAGACCCACACCGGAGGCCGTGCCGAAGGCCTTTTATCGCGTCCACGCGCTGCTGCACACCATGCGCTTGATTCAGGAGCACGAAGATCAGCTCTGTACCCTGATGACGGAGATCAGGAACGCGGGCGAGGTCAGCCCTGAGCTGCAGACCGAGCTCCATGCGCTGCTTGAGGAGATCCCGGCAGCGGATCTGCAGAGCAACGTAGACGCGGTTCGCGAGACCCTGGGCCTGGTTGCTTCTCCGCCGAAGAAAGCCGCGCGCAGATCGAATCAACCACCGGCAAAGTCGGCCAGAAAAGCCCCGGGAAAAGCCCAGCTGAAAGCTAAAGCAGGAGCCAAGCCAAAAGCAGCCCCGAAAGCCAAGTCGAAGACCATCAAGACGCCGATGAAGAAGAAGAAGCGCGCCTCCTAGATGCGTTGCTAGTGGCGGGACTCGCCGGCGCCCGCGGGTTCAACGGAAAGGTCGCCCTGCCCCAGCCGCCGGTGGAAGAAATCGAACACCGTGCTGTACAGCCGCAGCGCCAGCTCCGGGTCATAGCGCGCACCTTCATCGCGCATAAAGGCATGCGCTCCGTTGACCTCGATCCAGCTGTACTTCGCGTCGACTTCATTCAGCCGCGCATGCACCTTCATGCGGCCTTCGAGCGGGATGTGCGGATCCTGCCGGCCCCACATCATCAGCAGCTCGCCTTGAATATCCTTTGCGCGCTCCAGTGAGTCATCGTGCATGCCTTTGCCGAGACCGCCCTTGTGGATGTCGGTGGCATAGAAGCAGGCAGCGCCGCGCACATCCGGGTTCATGGCTGCACGAAAGGCAAGGTGGCCGCCGATGCAGATACCCATGGCACCCAGTTGTCCTGTGCAGTCCGCTCGCGATTTCAGGTGATCGAGCGCGGCACGCGTGTCGGCGTCATAACTCGCAAGCTCCTTGGTAGTCTTCCATTGGTTGCCGCGATCGGAACCGGCAGAGTCATACGCGAGCACCGTGCCCGCCTCTTCGAACTCGTGATAAATCTCGGGAACCGCCACAATGTATCCATGCCCGGCGAGCATCGCCGCCGTACGACGGATAGGACCGGTCACCTGAAAGATCTCGGAATAGAAAACGATGCCCGGATACCTGCCGGGAGCCGCCGGACGAAAGATATGCGTCCGCATGGGACCGTAGGGTGTCGGGAGTTCAACTTGTTCGTTGTCGAGAACGATCATGGAAGTGGGCTCCGGTTGCGTGACGCCTACAATACTACGGCGACGTTGCGCAGGGCATCGCAGCGAGAGCCTGTCTTCCGTTTGACGGTGATCTGTTACATTTTTTCGCTGTTCTTCACGGCAATCACCGCGGCAGGGCAGACGCCGCTAAGCTCTACGCAGGCTTCAGCGAAGATCCAGTGCAAGGCCCTGCGGACCTTTACCTTGCCTGCCTCGACGATCGCGCTGCCCACTACAGGCGCTTACATCAGCTCGACGCGGCTCGTGCACGATAAGCGCGGCGAGTACTGCAAGGTGCTCGGCGACATACGGCCCGTCGATCCAACGGCGGCGAACATTCGCCTTGAAGTGAACCTGCCCACGCACTGGAACCGCAAAGCAGTGCATTACGGCGGCGGCACATTCGATGGCTGGTTGGGGGCGACGAACGGCCTGCAACAGGCGCCAGTCGGCATTCGCAAACAGCCGGGTCCGCTGGCGCAGGGCTTTGTCACCTTTGGCAGCGACTCCGGTCATCACAAGCACTATCGGCTGCTGCCCGATGTGGTGAACACCATCAACGGCTCCTTTGCGCTGAACGAAGAGGAGCGTCTGAACTTTGCGCACGACGCGCTGAAGAAGACCCATGATGTCGCCGTGGGGATCATGCAGCAGCGGTATGGCGCAGCGCCGGAGAGGATGTTCTTTCTCGGCAGCTCCACCGGCGGGCGTGAGGCCTACATGGTCATGCAACGCTGGCCCGCGGACTATAACGGCGTGCTGGGCGCCTTTGCCGGATGGGATCAGGTGGAGATGGACCTGCAGTTCATCCGGGTCGCGCAGGCCATGTATGCGCCAGGCGGCTTTTTACCACCGTCTTCGACCAAGCTGCTGACCCATGCGGTGCTGGGAGCCTGCGATGCATTGGATGGCGTGAAGGACGGCGTCATCGCCAACCTCGACGCCTGCCACTTCGATCCCGCGACGCTGCTCTGCAGTGCCCATGCGCGTGCGGGCTGCCTGAGCCGGCAACAATTGCTGACCGTGCAGACCTTTGCCTCCGAGCAAAAGACAGCCCTCCCCCTCGCCAACGGCGTGCAGACCATGCCCGGCTACAACGTGCTCAGCGGCGTAGACCTGACGGGTTCCATGGGGCTGCTGCATCATCCCGAGCGCAAGCCGAAGTTTGTGCTGAACTCGTTTTATTACTCCATCGGCGATCAGGTGGTGCGCTATTTTCTGGCAGGCGACCCGGAGTTTCCGACACTCACACTGAATGCAGCCACCGGCGCGCCTTTCACGGATACCCTGAGAGCCCAGTCGGAAGAGTTCGACGCGAGCGACACGGATCTTTCACGCTTCAACGCCCATGGCGGCAAGCTGCTTATCCTGCACGGCACCGACGATCCCATCATTCCTACGGGCTCGTCCGTGCTGTACTTTCAACGTCTGCAGGCGACGATGGGACCAGCCGTAACCGACAGCTTTGTCCGCTTCTACCTGATTCCAGGGCTTGCGCATGGCAATGGCGTCTTCAATGCCGGCGTGGATGCGCTTGGGATGCTGGACCACTGGCTGGACACGGGCACCGGGCCGCAGAGCGGCATCACCGTCGATAATCACTGGTTCCATCACGACCGCACACGGCCCCTGTGTGCCTATCCGACCTGGGCAAGATACAACGGTGCAGGCGATATAAACAGCAGCGGAAGTTATACCTGCGTCGTTGAAACTCCCTAACTGTTTCGGCCCAATGACTTAGCCGGGCGTTTACGGCTTTCTTACAAGTCATGCTGCTCGTTTTACGTGGTGTTTTACCGCACCAATGTAGGTTACTTGCACCCAAGGTACAATTCGTCTGCTCCCCACAGTGGGACTTGAAGGCGGAGACATGTGCCGGTAACGATCGAAATACCTTCACAAAAACAGGGCCCGCCGCGTCGTCGAGGCTTGCTCTTCCTGCTGGGTGCCATCGCTTTAGTTCTTCTTCTTGGCCGCACCGCGGTGTCCTTCTGGGTGGACCTGCTCTGGTTTCGTTCGCTGAGTTATGGCGACGTCTTCTGGCATCGCTGGATCCTGCAGGGCGAGGTCTTTGTTCTCGCGGCCGGCGTTACGTTCGCCCTTCTGTTCGGTGTGTTCTCCGCACTTAGGCGCACCCACCTGGACGACCTGCCCAGCGATCACAAGATCGTGCTGGGAGGACAGCCCTTCACGCTGCCGGTTGGGCCCGTGCTTCGCCTGATTGCCCTGGCGGCATCGCTGATCATTGCGTTCATCAGCGGCGTTTCGATGGCCGGCGAATGGCCAACCTTTGCGCTGTTCTGGTACGCGCCGCACGCGTTAGGCAGCATGACGGATCCGATCTTCGGCAGGCCGCTCAACTTCTTTCTGTTTACGCTACCCGCATGGGAATTGATTGTCAGCTGGCTGCTGACGCTTTCAATCATCACCTGCCTGATGGCGGTTGTGTTTCTGGTTATCACCAGCGGCGCACGTGCGATCGAAAAGCGGAACAGTCCTTTCGCCCCTTCACCCTGGCGCGGACTCTCCTTTGCGCTGGCCGGGCTGCTGTTTGTAGTCGCGGTGCAGGTCTATATCGGTCGCTTTGCCCTGTTGTTTGAGCACCACACGATCTTCGACGGCATCACCTATACCGACGCGCACATCACCTCCGGCGGCCTGGTGCTCGTGAGCCTGGCGCTGCTGCTGGGAGCGGGCATGGCGGCAGTAAACGGCGCACGCAACCCACAGGCGCGCATGCTGGTCTTCGCCGTGCTGCCTGCCGTGTTTTGCTACGCCGGTTTGGCGGTTGTGGGCTGGTACGTCAGCAGCTTTGTGGTGAAGCCAAACGAGCTTGTGCGCGAAGAACCATACATCGCGCACAACATCGAATCGACGCGGCAGGCCTATGGTCTGGATCGCTTTCAACAGCGCGAGTTCCCTGCCGAAACAACGATCGACGCCGCAGATCCAGCGAACAATCAGCCCACCCTGCAGAACATTCGCCTCTGGGACTGGCATGCACTGCAGGACACACTGCGCCAGGTGCAGGAAATTCGCACCTACTATGACTTCCCTGACATTGATATCGACCGTTACCAGATCGATGGCACGACACGCGAGGTGATGCTCTCTGCGCGTGAGCTCAACGTCGAAAAGCTGCCGGAAAGCAGCCGCAACTGGATCAACGAGAAGCTCGTATACACGCATGGCTATGGCCTCACGATGAACTCCGTCAACGGCTTTACGTCAGAGGGCCTGCCCAGCTTCATGTTGAGCAACATGCCGGTCCAAAGCACGGTGCACGGCCTCGACGTCACGCGGCCTGAGATCTACTTCGGCCAACTGACAGACAATGACGTCTATGTGAAGACACGGCAGCAGGAGTTCAACTACCCGCAAGGGCAGACCAACAATCTGACCTCCTATGCGGGCACCGGCGGCGTGGTTTTGGGTGGGTTTCTGCGCCGCGTGGCCATCGCGCTCGATCGTGGCGACCTGGGCAAGCTGCCCTTCAGCGATGATGTGAACACAGAGAGCCGGTTGCTCATGCGGCGCAATGTGCGTGAGCGCGTCTCTACCCTGGCACCGTTTCTTACCTTCGATCAGGATCCGTACATCGTGGTCGGCGCCGATGGCCGCCTCTCGTGGATCCTGGATGCGTTCACAACCTCTGACAACTTCCCCTACTCGACGCACTACAACCTTGAAGACCGTTCGATCAACTACATGCGCAACAGCGTCAAGGTGGTGATCGACGCCTACAACGGGACCACCACGTTTTATGTCTTCGATCACGATGATCCGGTGCTCGGAGCATACCGGCGCATCTTTCCGAGCCTCTTCAAAGACGCCGCGACGATGCCGCCCGATCTGCGCAGGCATGTGCGCTATCCGGAGCTGCTCTTCAAGCTGCAATCAGAGGCTTATGGGCTGTACCACATGACCAACCCCGAGGTCTTCTTTAACCGCGAAGACCTGTGGACGGTGGCCACCGAGAACGGTGCGGACCCGGCCGGCGAGCAGGTGGCCGAGCCCATGCAGCCGAACTTCGTGCTGATGAAACTGCCCGGCGAAGCCAGCGAGGAGTTTGTCGAAATTCTGCCCTTCACGCCGGCAAACCGGAACAATCTGATCGGCTGGATTGCCGGCCGCAGCGACGGGTCAAACTACGGAACCTCCATCGTCTATGACTTTCCCAAGACCAGGCTGGTCGATGGGCCACAGCAGATCGAAGCGCGCATCGACCAGAACGCGCAACTGTCTGGCCAGCTGACGCTGTGGAATCAGCAGGGTTCGCACGTGCGCCGTGGAAGCCTGCTGGTGATCCCGTCCGGTCGCGCACTGCTCTACGCGGAACCGATCTACCTGCAGGCGCAGCAGAGCCCCATGCCGGAGTTGCGGCTGGTGGTGCTGGCGCTGCAGGACCGGCTCGCGTATGCGCCGACCTTCCAGGCTGCGCTGTTGTCGCTGTTTGGCGGCGGCGCGTCGTCGCTGTCGGGCTCTGAATCCGCACAGACGGCCACGTCAGCACCGGCGCCGGGTGCACCGGCCGGTACGGCAGCTCTCCCGGCGCCCAGCGGCGACGTACGCACGCTGGCGGCTGAGGCGGGCAAGCAGTTTTCGGACTACCAGCGCTTGACGGCGGAGGGCAAGCTGGGCGAAGCCGGGCAGAAGCTCGATCAGCTGAAGCGCACGATCGATCAACTCGGCAGCGTCGCGAAGTAAGCCCCCCCGGAGGTCCTGCGCGACCGCTTCGGGAGGCCGCTTAGCGGTGCTGCTCCAGCCGTGAGATCTGGTCACCATCCATCT
>CAXTFS010000145.1:0-7871 GCA_964243395.1 uncultured Acidobacteriaceae bacterium
CGGACCTCCGGGAACACGATCGCAAGGGGCTCATTGCTCAAACTCCGCATCCGGCGCGGGAAGGACGTCGGTGGGGCGCGCAACCCAGACATACAGCGTTGGCAGCAGGAAGATGTTGATGATCAACGCACCCATCAAACCACCCACAATCACGATGGCAAACGGCCGCTGCGAATCGGAACCGATGCCGTGCGAAAGTGCCGCGGGCAGCAGGCCCAGCATCGCCACCAGCATCGTCATCAGGATCGGCCGCAACCGCAGCACCGCGCCTTCAACCGCGGCTTCCAGTACCGTGTGACCGTTCACGCGCAGCTGGTTCATGTACTCCAGCATGATGATGCCCGTCTGCACGGAGACCCCGAAGAGTGCCAGGAAGCCAACACCGGAGGACACGGAAAAATGCGTTCGGGTCAGCAGCAGCGCCATCAGACCGCCAATCGGCGCCATCGCGACGTTGGCCAGGATCAGGGTCGCCCACTTGCCCGAATGGAACATGCTGTACAGGATGATGAAAATGATCAGGATGGTGATGGGCAGTACCAGCAGCAGGCGCCGCGAGGACCGCTGCTGACTGGCATATTCGCCGGCCCAGTCGAGGCTGTAGCCGGCGGGCAGCTTCACGTCGTGCCCTACCTTGCTGATCGCTTCTTCCACGGTTGAGCCAAGATCGCGGTTGCGCACGGAGTATTTGATCGCAACGTAGCGCGACCCGTTTTCGCGGTAGATCTCTTCGGCACCATCGGTGGTGTCCACCTTGGTCACCTGGGACAGGGCCACGCGCTCTCCCGAGGGCGACACCAGGCGGATGTCCTTGATCGCCTCGGGTGTGGAACGGTACGGTCCGGCATAGCGTGTGGTCACGTCGTAGCGCGCTTCGCCATCCAGCACCTGCGTGATCGCATTGCCCCCAACAGCGGTTTCAATGGCATCCTGCACGTCAGCGACGTTGATGCCAAAGCGGGCGGCAGCCTGCCGGTCCACCACAAAGTTCAGGTTCGGCTGACCGATGACGCGAAACAGGCCAAGATCGGCAACACCGCGAACGCGCGACATCACACTGACAATCTGGTCACCCTTCTCTTCAAGCGTCTTGAGATCGGTGCCGTACAACTTGACGGCAAGCTCACCTTTCACGCCCGAAACGGCCTCCTCGACGTTGTCTGAGATCGGCTGCGAGAAGTTCCAGATCACGCCCGGGATGTTCGTGAGCTGACGGTCCATGGCGCCGATCAACTCCTCCTTGTTCTCGCGGAACACGGGCCGCCAGTTTGCCTTTGGCTTCAGATCGACAAAGTATTCCGTGTTGAAGAAACCGGTCGGATCGGTGCCATCGTCAGGACGCCCTGTTTGACTAACAACCTGTACGACCTCCGGAAAGGCCGCCAGCAGCACACGTGCCCGGTCGGTGATCTTCAGGCTTTCAGCGGGTCCGGTGGATGGCGCCAGGGTGCCACGCACCCAGATGGCACCCTCATCCAGATGCGGCAGAAACTCAGAGCCGATCACGCCCGAGTAGATCAGGACCGCCGTCAACACCAGCGCCGCGACCGCGCCGCCCGCCGTCATCCGCGGGCGACCGATGTGCCACACCACCAGTTTGCGATACCCCGCCGTTACCCGTCGCAGCACGGGATTCTCCCACTCCGACGTTCCGTTGCGGAAGAAGAAACTCGCCAGCACGGGAGCGATCAGCATGGAGAAGATCAACGCCCCAAGCAGCGCGAACGCCACCGTCCAGGCCATCGGCGCAAACAGCCGGCCTTCGACCGATTGCAGCGTAAAAATGGGTAGATACGCCGTGATGATGATGCCAATGGCGAAGAAGACCGGGCGCTGCACCTCGTGGGCTGCTTCGCGGATCTGCTCCAGCACCGGCTGATCGCTGCGCCGGTGGCTCAGATGGCGCACGATGTTTTCAATCATTACCACCGCGCCATCGACGACCATGCCGAAGTCCAGCGCACCCAGCGACAACAGGTTGGCCGGGATGTGCCGCAGGTCAAGGCAGATCGAAGCGAAAAGCAGAGCAAACGGTACGGTCAACGCAACAATAAACGCGCCACGCAGATTGCCTAAAAAAAGGAACAGGATGATAACAACCAGAACGATGCCTTCGGTCAGGTTATGCATCACCGTGTGCGTCGTCAGGTGCAGCAGTGTGGAGCGGTCCAGGAAAGGAACGATCTTCACCCCCGGCGGCAGCACATGCTGGTTCAGGTCATCGACCTTGGCGTGAATGGCTTCGAGTGTCGTGTCGGAGTTATCGCCCTTGTGCAGCAGCACGACGCCTTCCACCGCGTCGCCATCGTCGGCGAGCTTCCCATCGACGCGCGGCAGCGTCTTGCCGATCTGCCCCAACCGAATCTTGGGTCCCTGGATGACCGTTGCCACGTCGCCAACCGTGAGGGCTGTGCCGTTTTGCGCCTTCAACGGAACCTTGGCGATGTCATCGGTCGTCTGGTAAAGCCCGACCTCGCGCACGTTGATCTGCTGCTCACCCTGCTCGATAAAGGAGCCGCCGGCGTTGGTGTTGTTCGCCGCGAGCGCCGTCTTTACCTGGCCGATCGTGAGGCCGTAGGCGACCAACTTTTCCGGATCGAGCGTGACCTGGTACTCACGCGTCTGTCCACCGAAGCTTGAAACATCCACAACGCCAGGGACCGTGCGGAACTCTTTTTCAAGCGTCCAGTCCTCGATGGACTTCAACGCCATAGTGTCGTAGGCCGGGTTCGTGCTGACGACCGTATACCAGTAGATCTGGCCGACAGGACTCCAGTCGCTGCCCAGTTGCGGCTGCAGATTGTTGGGCAGCGTGACGCCAGAGAGCCGCTCTGAAACCTTCTCTCGGTTCCAGTCGTTGTTGCTGTCGTCGTCAAAGGTCAGCGTGATGCTGGACAGCCCCGCGAGCGAGACAGAACGCAACGACGACGTGTGCGGAATGCCGGCGAGCGCGATCTCCAGCGGCACCGTGACCTGCTGCTCGATCTCCTCCGCCGCACGCCCTGGCCACTGCACAATGACGTTGGTCTGGTTGTTGGCAACGTCCGGGTACGCCTCCACCGGCAGATTGTGGAACGAGATCACGCCCCAGCCGAAGAGCAGGACCGCCATCACCAGAATGATGAAGCGGTTGTTGAGCGCAAAATCAACGAGCTGACGAATCATGGCGGTCCCTACTGCTCCGTCGCGTCTTCGAGCTCAAGTGCATTGCTCACGACCTGCTCGCCTTCACGCAGCCCGCTGGTGATCTGCACGGCATCGCCGGCCATCGTCGCGCCGGAGGTGACCGCCACCCGCGTGAAGCCTCCCTTCGTGCCGGAGGGCACAAAGACAAAGTCGCGGTCATGCAGATGCAGAATGGCAGCGGAGGGCACCGCAAGCGCGGTCTGCGCCTTGGCTCCGTGGAAGGTCGCGGTGGCAAACATGCCGATGCGCAGCTGATTGTCCGGGTTGGGCACCTGGATGCGCACCTTGCCCGTCCGCAGCGATGGATCAAGGATGGCGCCAATGTTGGCGATGGTTCCTGTGCGAACCTTGTCCGCGAACGCGTTGAGGCGGATGTCTGCCTGTTCACCCAGGTGGACCTGCGCAAGATCGTTCTCGTACACATCGCAGACCACCCAGACATGGGTGAGGTCCGCTACCGTCAGCGATCCGGCAGCGCCGGTGGCGGTGAGACCCGCCGCACCCGCCGCCGTCGTGTTCTGCGCCACGATCACGCCCGAAATTGGGGCATAGACCTTGACTGTATCGCCTGGATGGTTCTTGTCCACACCCAGAATGCGCAGCTGCTGTTCCGCAGCCTTCAGATCGGCCTGCGCATCGGTTTCGCCGTTTTCTGCAACCTGAAGCTGACTCTGCGCGATGGCGCCCTTGTCATACAGCAGCTTGTCGCGGGTCAGGGTCGTATTGGCCAGCTGCTCGTCGGCAACCGCCTTCAGGTAGGAATCAAACGCCGTGGTGACATCGGGCGATTGCACCTCCATTACCAGCTGTCCCTTGCGCACCGTGTCACCCAGCCCGACGTGGAGCGCCGTCACGCGGCCGTTGGCGATCGAGAGCACGGGCAGTTCCCGCGAGGGGTCCGGTTGCACCTGTCCGGTGACGTTCAGGGTGGAGAAGGTGGACCGCGCCACCACAGGCACCAGCGGGAACTGCGAGGGGGTTTGCACCTGCACTTGGGACGGCTGCCCGGTGGCGACCACCGTCGGTGTGCTCGGCGGCGCTTCGGCAGCCTCACGCCCGGGTGTCTCCTTCGCCCGACACCCCGCCAGCAGGAGTACGGAAAGTGCCATCGCCGAAAACGCCGTCTGACGCGTCCGAAAGCCGTGCCCCTGCTCCACTTTTTCTACAATCGTCATGCCGAAAAACGTCACTCTGTTAGTAAATCACGTGCTTTGTTCAGCGTGCCTCGATCGTCCGCGTCGTGTCCGACCGACCTGCTATCTCAGCCTAGCGAGACTGTCCCGTCAGCGGCATAAGAAAGGCGCTAAATGTTGCTGAACCCCGGCCGACGCGGGGAGTCGCGCGCAAGGGCAGCCTCTGTACAATCGCGGGAGGGGATAGGTGCTCAGGATGCGCTTGGACAGCGGGGTCGCCGGCGGTGTGAAAGGGCAACAACGTACACCGTTCTATGACCCTGAGCTGAGCTACGAGCTGAACTACGAGCGGGGCCCTTTTGGAAGCTTCGCAAACCCCGGCGTCGCTCCGCCGCAGCGCGCGAACTCCCCTGCCCGCGCAAGTTCCTCCGGAACCGTGACGCGGCATACCTTTCTGGGTCACCCGGTGTCTCTGCCCTTTGGCATCCCTGCCGGTCCTCTGCTGAACGGGCGCTTTGTGAAGGCTGCGCTCGACGCAGGCTTCGATCTGCCGGTGTACAAGACAGTGCGCACACGCCGGTGGGCGAGCCATGCGTGGCCCAACGTGCTCGCCGTGACCGCCGAGGGCGATCTGCACCCCACGACGAACCGCCTGCGCGCGCATCGCGACTACAGCGGCGAAGCCTTGTCCATCACCAACTCCTTCGGTGTGCCGTCGTTCGACCCCGATGTGTGGCAGCCGGACCTTGCCGGTGCCGTGGCGCATGCAGGGCCCGGGCAGATGGTGATTGGCAGCTTTCAAGGCACACAGCCGGAAGGTGGCGGCGGCGTAACGGAGTACATCGCCGACTTCGCGTTGGGCGCGCGCCTGGTGCGCGAGACCGGCGTGAAAGCCGTCGAGGTCAACCTGAGTTGCCCCAACGAGGGCACCGCGCACCTGCTTTGCTTCGACACGGACCGCGCGCGGCTGGTCGTCGAAGCCATCAAGAGAGAACTCGGTGCGATTCCGCTGATCGCCAAAATCGCTTATTTCGCCGACGATGCCGCGCTGCGGCGCTTGCTGGAGGGCATCGGGCCGGTCGTCGATGGTCTTGCCGCGATCAACACCATCCCCGCAGAGGTCGTCGACGCCACGGACGCGCAGGCGTTGCCCGGCGAAGGCCGGCTGCGCAGCGGTGTTTGCGGCGCGGGTATTCGCTGGGCCGGGCTCGCAATGACCGAACGCCTTGCCCGGCTGCGCGAAGAGATGGGCCTTGCCTACGCCGTGATCGGCGTCGGCGGGGTCAGCGGAGCCGCGGACTATGCGACCTATCGCGTTGCCGGCGCCGATGCCGTGATGTCCGCCACGGGCGCCATGTGGAACCCGCTGCTCGCGCAGGAGATCAAGGCCCAGGTCGAGGAGATGGCGCATGCCAGCTGACCGGACGGCCGTCGCCGAAGCGCTGCTTGCCATCGGCGGCGTCGGCTTCCGCCTCGATGCGCCCATCACGTTCAAGTCGGGCATCGTGTCGCCGGTCTACTGCGACAACCGCACCTTTCCGTTCTGGCCCGCGCAGTGGAGACATGTGATTGAAGGCTTCGCGACCTTGATTGAACACGACAACATCGCAGCGGACGTGCTGGGCGGTATTGAGGCCGCAGGCATCCCGCACAGCGCGGCTCTTGGCTATGCGATGGGCGTGCCCTCTGTTTTCATCCGCAAGCAGCCCAAGGAGCATGGCAAGCGCGCGCGTATCGAAGGCGGGGACGTCACGGGCAAGCGTGTGCTCCTGGTGGAAGACCTTGTGTCCACAGGCGGCAGCAGCCTCTCCGGGGTGCAGGCCCTGCGTGAAGCCGGCGCGCTTGTCACCGATTGCCTCGCCATCATCAGCTATGGCTTCGCGGAGGCAGAGCTGGCGTTCGCGACAGCAGACGTCCGGCTGCACACGCTCACGAGCTTCGAAGACGTGCTTGCGAGTGCGACCAGCGGAGGTCTGCTGGATGCCGAGGGTGCAGCGGTGGTCCGCGACTGGCTCCGCGATCCGCATGGCTGGGCCGCACGTCGAGGCCTGCGATGAGCACCGTTGGGCCCGTGCTGCGCAAGCTGGAAGCCCGCATGGAAGCGCGCGATTCCCTGCTTTGCGTCGGTCTCGATCCGGAGTTGAGCAAACTTCCAGCGCACCTGCAGCGGGAGCCGCACCCACTGTTCGCGTTCTGTCGTGAGATCGCGGATGCCACAGCCGACTTTGCCTGCGCCTTTAAGCCCAACACCGCCTTCTTCGAAGCGCACGGCGCGCATGGCTGGGAGCAGCTCGCCATGCTCTTCGCGCACCTGCACAAAACGCATCCCGAGCTCGTGACGATCTGCGATGCGAAGCGCGGCGACATCGGCTCTACCAATCGCGGCTATGTACGCTCGATCTTCGATGACCTCGGCGCCGACGTGATCACGCTGCATCCATACCTCGGTCGTGAAGCCCTGGCCCCGTTTCTCGAACGCCATGACAAGGCCTGCGCCATCCTTTGCCGCACGTCCAACCCTGGTGCGAGTGAGTTCCAGGACCTTCTTCTCGAAGGCCAGCCGCTCTGGCTGCACGTCGCGGAACGTGTCAGCACGGAGTGGAACACGCGCGGCAACTGCCTCCTCGTTGCCGGTGCCACGTGGCCGGAAGAGATGCAGCGCATCCGCCTTGCCGCACCGGAGCTGACGTTTCTTGTGCCCGGCATCGGCGCGCAGGGTGGCGACATTGAGGCAAGTGTGCGAGCAGGCCTGCGAGCCGATGGCAAAGGGCTGATCCTCAGCAGCTCGCGTGGCATCCTGTATGCCGACAACCCCGCGCAGGCAGCGCGTGCCACACGAGACACGATCCGCCAGGCCTGTGAGGTCTCGCTTGCCGCCCGGTAACCGAGCCACGCCCAATCGGCTGCGCCTCGAAGGCACGTTCGCCAATCACGACGGCACCTTTGAAGGCGCTGTGGAGATCGACACGGCCACGGGCCTCATCGCCACGGTGGGTGCGAAGACCGGCCACAGTGATCTCGACACCTCAGGATGCATCATCTTCCCAGGCTTCGGGGATATTCACATCCACGCGCGCGAAGATGCCAGCGGAACACAAGCCTACAAGGAGACCTTTGCGACGGCTTCCGCAGCAGCGATCCATGGCGGTGTCACGCAGGTTGTCGATATGCCCAACAACCCGATCGCCCCCGTTGACGACGCTCGCTACGCGGCCAAGGAGTTGCTGACCGGGGCCAGTGAGGTCCACGTAACGCTGTATGCGGGCATCGGCCCGGGCACGCGGCCCCTTGTACGGCACGTGCCCTACAAGGTCTACATGGGCCCCAGCGTCGGCGACCTCTTCTTCACGTCGCAGGGGCAACTGGAAGCGATCATGGCGCGCTACCGCGGCTGCAACGTGAGCTTTCACTGCGAGGATCCCGAGACGCTCGAAGCCGCACGGCATGAGCCCACGCATGAACTCCGCCGACCTGCCCAGGCCGAAATTACGGCCACCCGCTTTGCGCTGCACCTGATTGAAACCTATGACCTGGTCGGCAAGCTCTGCCACT
>CAXTFS010000146.1:0-7861 GCA_964243395.1 uncultured Acidobacteriaceae bacterium
GGCCGGTAAGTCCCACCTATGTAGGACGCAAACGGCTGGTAAGAAGTCGGGTATTGCCCTGCATCGACGAGGTTAGCCTCGATCGAACCGGGCGATTCTAGGCGCACCCGGCGGAGATCGGCAAGCCACGAAGGTGTTAGTGAGTTGGGTACTATGGACTGGATGTCCGCGAGCGAAACAGCCCCGAAGTTGCCTGAATTTTCACGGCTGGCCGCGCAGCACACGCTGGTGCCGGTGACGCGCACCGTGGCCGCCGACCTGGAGACGCCGGTGGGGGCGTTTCTGCGCGTCGCGTCGCAGGAGCCCGAGGCGTTTCTGCTGGAGTCGGTCGAGGGTGGCGAGAAGATTGGGCGCTACACCTTTATCGGCGTGCGGCCATACCGGACAATGACGGCGCGCGAGGGGCAGATCACGGTGGCGGAGGGTGGGTCGACCCACAGCTTTCCGGGGGATGTGTTTGCGGAGCTGAAGCGGGCGCTGGAAGGGCACAGGCCGGCGCCGTTGCCGGGACTGCCGCCGTTCACGGCCGGGGCGGTCGGCTACTTTGCCTATGACGTCGTGCGAAGGATTGAACGGCTGCCGGAGCTGGCGGCGGATGAGCTGCAGGTGCCGGATGCGCACCTGATGTTCTTTGACCAGGTGCTGGCGTTCGATCATGTGAAAAAGGCGATCCACCTGATCGTGACGGCGGGCGCACGATTCCCGCTGACGGCGGGGAACGCCGGGGCAGCGTTTGATGATGCGGAAGCGCGGCTGGATGAGCTGGAGGCGCGGCTCGAAGGGGCGCTGCCGCGGCTGCCGCAGGAGAAAATCGCCGGGGCGCTCGCGATTATGCCTCGAACCGAGGCTAAAGATTTTCTGGCCGCGGTCGATAAGACGAAAGACTACATCGCGGCGGGGGATGTGTTTCAGTGCGTGCTGTCGCAGCGGTTTGATTGTGTGCCGGGGGTGGATGCGTTTGAGGTGTACCGGTCGCTGCGGATCGTGAATCCGTCGCCGTATATGTATTTTTTGCGGTTTGGGTTGGAGGGCGAGGCGGGGACGCGGCGGTGCCATATTGTGGGGTCTTCGCCGGAGCTGCTGGTGCGGGTAAAGGACCGGCGGGTGGAGTACCGGCCCATCGCCGGCACGCGGCCGCGGGGGAGCGACGAGGCGGAGGATCTGGCGCTGGAAGAGAGCCTGCGGGGGGATGCGAAGGAGGTTGCGGAACACGTGATGCTGGTCGACCTGGGCCGCAACGATGTGGGCCGGGTGAGCGAGTTTGGCAGTGTGCGGGTGAAGGAGCTGATGTTTATCGAGCGCTACTCGCACGTGATGCACCTGGTGAGTGCGCTGGAGGGTAGGCTGCGCGCGGGGCTAGCGCCGCTGGATGCGTTTCGGTCGTGCTTTCCAGCGGGCACGCTCTCGGGTGCGCCGAAGATTCGGGCGATGGAGATCATCGAGGAGCTGGAGCCGGTGCGGCGCGGCGTGTATGGCGGCGCGATCGTGTACGCGGACTTCAGCGGTAACTTCGACAGCTGTATCGCGATCCGGACGCTGTTCATGGATGGCGAGAAGGGCTACATCCAGGCCGGGGCCGGGATTGTGGCGGACTCGGTGCCGCAGGCGGAGTTTGAGGAGTGTGGCAACAAGGCGCGCGCGGTGGTGCGGGCGATTGAACGGGCACGGCAGGGTTAAGTGGACGTCCTGTCCAGCCAGGCAGATGTCAGTCCAAGTGGAACAGGGGGAAAGACCTTGAAGGCAGCCGTTGTGACGGGTCGTGGCAAAACACCCACTTATGCCGATTTCCGGGAGCCGGTAGCTGGTGAGGGCGAGGTCGTTGTGGATGTGCGTGCATCGGCGCTGAGCCAGTTCAGCAGATCGCGATCGATGGGGTCGCATTACAGCGCCGGGGATGGGTTTCCCGCCGTGGCGGGCGCCGATGGTGTCGGCAGGACCGCGGATGGCCGCCGGGTCTACTTCGTTCTCCCGCAGGCGCCGTTCGGAGCACTGGCCGACCGATGCCTGGTGCGGGGGGAGCAATGTGTGGACGTACC
The DNA here is from genome assembly GCA_964243395.1 of uncultured Acidobacteriaceae bacterium. Classification (GTDB taxonomy): domain Bacteria; phylum Acidobacteriota; class Terriglobia; order Terriglobales; family Acidobacteriaceae; genus Granulicella. The sequence goes on from CAXTFS010000146.1 coordinate 2,037, forward strand.
GGATGAGGTCGATAACATCACTGCGGCTGCCATCGCGAACCCGGGCATGTCGGCGTGGGCGGCGTTGGTGGAGCGTGCGCATCTGCAGCCCGGCGACGTTGTCCTGATCAACGGTGCGACGGGTTCAGCCGGGCGACTTGCGGTGCAGCTGGCGAAGTACCTTGGAGCCGGCAAGGTGATTGCCACCGCGCGAAATGAAGCGGAGTTGGACGAGGTCAGGGCCCTCGGCGCCGACGAGGTCGTTGTGTTCCGCCTCGATGGCACGGGTTCAGACGGAGCCAGAGGGTATGAGGACGCGCTGCTGCCGCATTTCGCGGCGGGTGTCGATGTCGTGCTGGATTACCTGTGGGGCGAAAGCGCCAAGACCGTCATGATCGCGATCGCCAAGGGCGCGGAGAACGGCAAACCTGTGCGCTTCGTCCATGTGGGTGGAGCGAGTGGAGAGGAAACGCTTGCCCTGCCCGGAGCAGCACTGCGTTCGTCCGGGATTGTGCTGATGGGCAGTGGGGTCAAGAGCGTGCCCATGTCCGGCCTGCTCGGAGCGATTGGGAACGTGTTCCGGGCAGTAGGGCTGGCGAAGCTGGAGATTGCGACCAGGACGCTGCCGCTCTCGGCGGTTGAGGAGGGATGGAAGGACGCCGCGGGGAAGCCGCGCCTTGTGTTCACGATCGGGGATGGGGCTCACAGCTAGGCCGAGGCTTGCTGTGCAGGTGGGTCCGGCCTCGGCTGCCTGCGTAGAATCGTCCTATGGTCTTTGTGCTCGACAATTACGACAGCTTTACCTACAACCTCGTGCAGTACATGGGGGAGTTGGGGGCGGAGATCGTGGTGCGGCGCAATGACGAGATCACGCCGGCGGAGATTGTGGCGCTGCGGCCGGAGCGGATCCTGCTCTCCCCCGGGCCGTGTACGCCGCAGGAGGCGGGGGTGTTGATCCCGCTGATCGAACATCTGGCGACCCTGCCCGCCGACGAGCAGATTCCGACGCTGGGCGTCTGCCTGGGGCACCAGGCCATTGGCGCGGCGTTTGGCGGCAATGTGATTCGCGCGCCGCAGCTGATGCACGGCAAGACCAGCCTGGTGGCGCACGATGGCCACACGATCTTCAAGGACCTGCCGCAGCCGATGACCTGCACGCGCTACCACTCGCTGATTGTGGAGGAGGGCAGTGTGCCGGAGGTGCTGGAGGTGTCGGCGCGGGTGGCGGGGGAGGGCACGATTATGGCGTTGCGGCACCGGTCGCTGCCGATCGAAGGTGTGCAGTTTCATCCGGAAAGCGTGTTGACCGAGGCCGGCAAACAGCTGATCGCAAACTTTCTGAAGCGGTAAACCTGCGCCGGTGTGCGAGGATGGCGAGCGAATGACCCAATCCCCTTCAGGCTCGGCCTGCGTACACACTGTAACCATGGATGTGCGGCAGAGACAGGATGGGCGGCGGAGACACGTTGTGCGGCGGAGCGGGGCGCGGCGGGCCTGCGTGGCGGCGCTGCTCTTCGGCGTGTGTGGTGCCGTTTCGGCGCAACAGGCTGCCGCGACGCAAACCGCGCCCCAAAGCGGGCCCCAAGCCGGGCCCCAAGCTGGGCCCCAAGCTGGGTTCCAAGCTGGGTTCCAAGCTGGGCCAGCGCCGGGGGTGCAGCCGATGGGCTCTGTTGCGACGCGGGATGCGCGGGTGACCGGCGGCCTGGAGGTCGGCAACGGCGTTGCGCGGCTGATCAACAACACCAGTGTGACCGCGTATGACCGCGCCGCGCCGGTGGCGTTGAGCCGTGGCGGGCACGTGCTGGTGTGCTCCACCAGCGACTTTCATCTGCTGCATGCGGGCTCGAGCGGGGCGCTGATCTTTGGCCTGGACCGGGGCGCGTTCGAGATCTACTCGGACAGCCAGGGACAGGACGTGATCCTGACCCCGGACCTGAAGCTGACGCCCGTGACGAAGGGCTTTTACGACCTCAGGGTGCGGGTGACGCGCGAGGGCGATACCTGCGTGCAGAACGATGGCGCGGGCTCGCCGGTGCTGAATGCGACGGACGCGTTTTCGTCCTCCAGCTACCGCATCCTGCCCGGGCAGCACCTGCTGTTTGTGGGCGGTGACCTGCACAAGGTGGTGGATCACGAGCGGTCGTCGTGTGGGTGCCCGGACACGCTGCTGGCCGGGGGAAAACCGCTGACGGGCGCTGCGGCGGCACATCCGTTCCCCACCGCGCAGAGCGAAGGTTTGGCTCCAGAGGCGGCGTCGAGCAATGCGGCGCCGGCCGGCACGGCTGGCTCCCAGATGACCACTACCTTCAGCTATGACAATGGGCAGGGAGCGCCACCGCCGACGACCGCTGCCGGGCCGGGGTCGGCAGCGGGGTCCGCCAATGGGTCCGCCACGGCGAGCGCGCCGAAGCAGGGTGGCTTCTTCCATGCGATCGGGCACTTCTTCCACCGACTCTTCCACCCATCCTGAGTGGCGAGACGACGGGCCGTTCGGGAGTGGTGCGGGCGGAGGGCTGACCGGGCGCTGGGCTACAATCGAGGCGTTGGGCGCGGCCATTCCGCCGCGGTCCTGAACACATTTAACCCAAGCTGACCAAGGCTTTAGGAGTACCCCCCATGGCGATTCCCGCCACGCAGATGCGTCCCGGCATGATCATCAAGTACAAGGACGATCTCCATCTCGTCTTCTCGGTTGAACACAGAACGCCCGGCAACCTGCGCGCCTTTATCCAGGCAAAGCTGCGCAATGTGCGGACCGGTTCCATGTTCACGGAGCGCTTTCGCTCGCCCGACCCGATCGACCGCGTCATCGTTGACGAGATCAAGATGGAGTACCTGTATAACGACGGCGACGATTACTACTTCATGGACCAACAGAACTACGAACAAACCAATCTGAAGCAGGACGTGCTGGGCGATGCAGTCGATTACCTGACGCCCAACCTGCTGATCTCGGTGAGTTTCCACGACGGCAAGGCGGTCGGCATTGAGTTGCCGCCCTCCGTGGAGATGACGGTGCTCGAGACCGAGCCGGGGATCAAGTCGGCGACGGCGAGTTCGACGACCAAGCCGGCGAAGACGGAGACGGGTCTCGTGGTGCAGGTGCCGCCGTTTATTAACGAGGGAGAAAAGATCCGCGTCGATACCGCCGAGGGCGCGTACATGAGCCGCGCGTAACGCAACGGACAAAAAAGGGGCGTAGCGGAACCATCCGCTACGCCCCTTTCACCTGCGTCGAGTTAGAAGCGGTAGAACGCGCTGATCGCGGGCTCTTCCGTCACACGCCACGAGCGGCTGCTGATGGAAGGTGTGTAGAAGTTGGGCGAGCGGTAGTAGAGCGAACGGCCGGAGACGCGGAAGCCAATGTGCTGGTTCTTGATGGGCAGATCGAAGCCGGTCTCCAAAAGACCTGCGCCGCGAATCTGGCTGTAGGCCGTGCTCGGCGTGAAGTCGAGAGCACCGCCACCCACTTCAACGTAGGGCTGAAACAGGATGTGCTTGGGGTGGAACAGGTAGCCACCGGTAAACTCGTGCACGTCGGTGGTCACGCGGGATTCGCCGGTCGTGTTGGTGTTGGCGAACTGGTAGTCGAAGCGCTCCTGGTAGTGGTTGAAGCCGTAGTTCAGCGCCACGCCAGCCCAGGGAGCGGGGTGGAACTGCAGCGAGGTCACAAACCCGACGGAGCCGGTGGTGAACTGCTGCTGCTGAAAGGTCGAAGTTGTCACGGTGCCGTTCGGGATCGAGTAGGTGGCAGGCTGATAGCTCGAATCGGACTCAAGAATCGTGCTGAACTGACCGGTTCCGCCGACGGACAGGCTCGCGCCGTGTGTCTTGAGATATTGTCCTTGGGCGGCAACGGCCGTCAGGGCCAAAAATACGGGAACTGTCCGGCGAAGGATAGGCATCATCAAAGTCTCCTCATAAGTGGGTCAAGAAAGGGAACGACGATGCGCGTATGGCAAATGTCGCCGCCAGCATCGAGCGTTTCCTTAAACGCAGCGCAACAGCCGTCGTTCAGTGCTGTTGGCCTGAATAACGTGTTCCCATGAACAGACGCGACGACCCGGAGTCAGGTTGTCTCTTTTTTGCGACCGGAGGTAACCAGGTTTGCCACGCGCATATGCCACCTGCGACACTGGGGACCTCATGGTCGTTCACTTTCTGGTCAAAGGACGCGTGCAAGGCGTCGGCTTTCGCTGGTTTGTGCACCGCGAGGCCGCCGAGCTGGGACTGCGCGGGTCAGTGCGCAACACCGATAGGGGCGACGTGGAAGTGATCGCGGCCGGGGACCCCGCCGTGCTCGCGGAGCTGCGCGCCGAGCTGCACAAAGGGTCCCGCGGCAGCCGTGTCGATGCTGTGATCGAGCAGGAGCTCGTGGACAGCGAAGCCGACGCGCTGGGACCATTTCAGATCCAAGGAGCCTGGTAAGACCCGATGCCCGATGTTTCCCATTGCGAGCCGCTGAAAGCGCTCATCCGCACCGTTCCTGACTTCCCCAAACCGGGCATTCTTTTCTACGACATCACCACGTTGCTGAAGGACAAGATCGGCTTTGCGCAGCTGATCGACGCCTTTGCGGGCCACTACATCGGCCGCGACATTGACCTGGTGCTCGGCACGGAGGCGCGAGGGTTCATCTTTGCGCCGGCCATCGCCTATCGGCTGAATGCCGGATTCATCCCCGTGCGCAAGCCGCGCAAGCTGCCGGCGCCCACGGTCAAGGTCAGCTATGACCTGGAATATGGGCAGGATTCGCTGGAGCTGCACCTTGATGCCATCAAACCCGGGCAAAAAGTTCTGCTGGTAGACGACCTGCTGGCGACCGGCGGGACCATGGGCGCGACCGTGCAGCTGGTCGAACAGTTAGGTGGGGTAATCGTCGGGATCGCCTTCGCCATCGAGCTTGACTTTTTAAAAGGCCGCAATAAGCTGGCCGGACATGAAGTGTTCAGCTTGTTGCACTACGCGGAGTAGGACCGGACGCCGGTCCAGCAGCCTCCTTGCTCGTCTTCTGTGTGCCTCGCTGCTGTTTGCGATGCCGGCACTCTCGCAGAGTTCCGGCATTGCCGAGAAATATGCGGCGCTTGGCAAACTCAATGCACTGGACGGCCCCGAGATGAAGCCGTGGCACCTGAAGGTGAGCTACACGCGGTCTCAGCCGGGTGCGGAAGCCGTCACGGGCACTCTGGAAGAATGGTGGTCTGCGAAGGATCAGACTCGTGTCGAGGTGTCTGAAGGCGCCTCAAAGCACGTGTATCTGCGTATGGGGGGCGAGCGCTTTCGTTCGGAGAACGCCCCGGCGTTGCCGGAAGAGCTCTCTACGTTGATGCGCGACCTTCAGCATCCACTCCCCGCGCCCGAAGATGGCCAGGTGCTTTCTGAAGATCCCCGAAACTTCGGCAGCATCGCTACGAACTGCTACGTGCTGTCGCGGGAAGGGATCAAGCCGTCTCCCACTGTTGCGCCAGGGGCGTTCCCGACCTTCTGTGCCGACAGCTCCGATGCACTTCGCGTGATCTGGTACTGGCAGGGTGAACCGTGTTCAACAATCAGTACGGCCGGTTTCAGGCCCATACCGTGCCCGTGAAGGTGACGCTGCGCAGTGGAGACAAGACCCTGCTCGAAGCGAAGGTTGATGCGCTGGGTGTGGCAAAGGATCCGCCGGACCTGTCCACCACCGCCTTGGTGGCGGACCACTCGCCCTTGGTAGCGCGCATCGGCGCTGGCGTGATGGCGGGGCACAAAATCAGCGGAGAGCAACCGCACTACCCCGAGAGCGCGGGCGGATCGTCGTTCCGGGACGGTGGTGCTGCTGGCCCTGATCGGAAAAGACGGCAGAATTCGCG
>CAXTFS010000147.1:0-7829 GCA_964243395.1 uncultured Acidobacteriaceae bacterium
GCGTGGCGATGGGGGGCGAGTGGGGTGTGGGTGCGGCCCTCGCGCTGGAGACGCTGCCGTCGGAAAACCGCGGCTTCTTCGCGGTTTTGCTCCAGGAGGGCTATGCCGCGGGCAATCTGTTGGCGGCGGCGGTGTACGGCATCTTCGCGGTGGTCGTGCATGGCCACACCGGCGCGAGTGATCACGGCTTCGCGGAATGGCGCTGGCTCTTTGTCATTGGCGCTCTGCCGTCCCTGCTGGTCGTTTATCTGCGCCTTCAGGTGGAAGAGTCGCCGGCGTGGCGGGCAAGGGCGCGCACTCGCGGGGAGAGCGTAGTTTCGCCGGGCGGCCTCTGGCGGGTCCTGCGTCAGCATCTCCCGATCTTCTTCCTGCTGGTTCTCCTGATGACGGGCCTGAACTCGCTCAGCCATGGAACACAGGACCTGTACCCGACCTTTCTGAAGACAGTGCATAAACTCTCACCCAGAGCCACCTCTCTGGTGGCCATCGTGGCGACGCTGGGCGCCCTCTGCGGCGGTCCGGCGTGGGGTGCGCTCTCGGAACGCTGGGGCCGCCGCCGGGCACTCGCCAGCGCGTCCTTACTAGCGATTCCGATGATCCCCCTGTGGATCTGGAGTCACTCGATCGTGTGGCTCGCGGTGGGCGGGTTCCTGATGCAGTTCATGGTGCAGGGGGCATGGGGCATCGTGCCGGCCCACCTGAATGAGCTTGCGCCGGCACCCCTGCGTGCGCTGATGCCCGGCCTGGCGTACCAGCTCGGCAACCTGATCTCCTCGCGAAACGGCGTGCTGCAGGCCGGGCTTGCCGCGCGGTGGTACGGCGGCAGCCTGGCGCCGGTACTGGCTGGCACCGTCGTCGTGGTCAGCGTGTTCGTGGCGGTCTGCGCGTGGCTGGGACGCGAGGCTCGCGGCACGGATTTGTCCGGCGATGCCGGCGCCGTGACAACGGTCTAGCACCTGAGCCGCCCGGCTCCTGAACCTTTTCGGTCCCACTGCACATCAGCAGTAGCGTGAGTTGCTTCCCCTCGTGCTTCCCGCTAGGCTTTACCTATGTCTGACTGCTTCGCGTGTCGCTGTTGTTCTGCCCCGAAGCCCAGGCGCCGACCGGCTATTAGGACCTGCGCTCAACGCCGATGATGCGCAGTTGTCCGATTGTGACGCTGTGAGTTCCGCTTTCGCACAGACGTATGGAGACCATTTTGGATCAGCAAAGTAATGCGCCCGTCGCGATGCTGGGAAGTACCAACGGCGCGACCGCAGCCCCGGTCACGCCCAAGGAAACCAAGGCCCAGAAGGTCGAGCGGCTGAAACGGGAGAAGGATCCGTGGCAGGCCTGGGAAGAGGTGCGCCAGTTTGCCCGGGAAGGCCGCGAAAGCGTACTGCCCGAATGGGCTGGCACGTACTTCAAGTGGTGGGGCATCTACACGCAGGGGGACGGCGTTGGCGCGACTGGTGGCGTGGGCGGCGAGGGCAAAGCAAGTGAGTTCTTCATGCTGCGCATTGGCATCCCCAATGGGCTGTTGACCTCGCATCAACTGCGCACAATTGCCGACATTACGGCGAAGTATGCGCGCGGCATCGGCGACATCACCACGCGGCAGAACATTCAGCTGCATTGGCTCACGATCCAGGACCTCCCGGCAGTCGTGGATGCGCTTACAGAGATCGGCTTGAGTCCGAAGGGTGCCTGTGGGGACGTGGTGCGCAACGTCACGGGCTGTCCGCTGGCCGGGCTGAACCATGAAGAGCTGCTGGATGCGTCGCCGCTCGCAGTGGAGATCGCTGAGAAGCTCACCGCGAACCCGGAGTTCGTGAACCTGCCGCGCAAATTCAAGGTGTCGGTGACGGGCTGCCCGATCTGGTGCTCGTATCCGGAGATCAACGACGTGGCACTCACCGCGTTGAAGCGCCGCAAGAACGGCGCAGACGAGATCGGCTACAGCCTGCGCGTGGGTGGTGGACTTTCGACCGAGCCGCACATCGCGGTGCGGCTGAATGCATTCATCCCGCAGGACAGGGCCTACGAGGTCGTCCGGGCTGTATGCGAGATCTTCCGTGAGCAGGATGAGCTCCGCGAGAATCGCACCCGGGCGAGGCTGAAATACCTGTTTATGCGCCATGGCTGGACGGCGGAGTCGATGCTGGCTGCCATCGAAGCGAAGCTTGGCTTCAAGTTTGATCCGTGCGAAGAAGGTCCCATCGCAGACGACCTGTATCGCGATCACGGGGGAGTGCGTAAGCAGAAGCAGGAAGGCCTCAGCTCCGTTGGCTGCACGGTGCTGCGGGGACGGCTTACCTCCGATCAACTGCATGCGCTTGCTGATCTGGCTGAGCAGTATGGCGATGGTCATCTCCGCACGACGATCATGCAGAACATCGTCGTCGTGAATGTGCCCAATCCGCGCGTCAATGAGCTGGTGACCGCACTGAAGGCGCTCGGGGTCGAAGTGGAGCCCTCCGTGTTTTCACGCGGCGCGATCGCCTGCACGGGGACGGAGTTTTGCAAGCTGGCGATCTCGGAGACCAAAGGCTTCACGAAGTGGCTGGTTGGCGAGATGGAGGAGCGGCTGCCGGAGTTCGATCAGCAGATCAAGCTCCATGTCACCGGCTGTACCAACAGCTGCGGCCAGCACTGGATCGCCGACCTCGGTCTTGAGGGCAAGAAGCTGAAGAAGGACGGTGTGTCGGTTGATGCCTACTACTTCTGCGTCGGAGGTGCGGTGGGTGAGCATGCGCGGCCAGCGCGGCCCATCGGCTACCGTGCTGCGGCGGAGGACTGTCCGCAGGCCATCGAGCGCTTGCTGCGCAGCTACATGGAGCACCGCTTCGAGGGCGAAAACCTGCGGGGCTACTTCAACCGCACCAGCGACGAAGACCTGCGCAACCGCATTGCGGGTGTGATCACTGCCCCCGTCGATCGCGAGGCCGGCCCTGGTCGCCACCCGACAAACATCGATATGTAGGAGTTCGCGATGAGCCTGTTTCCCATGTTTCTGAAGCTGACGGCACGACCCTGCGTTGTGGTTGGCGCAGGCAACATCGCTGAATCGAAGATCGAAAGCCTGCTGAATGCGGAGGCCCAGGTGACCGTCATTGCACCAGAGGCGTTGCCGCGCGTGCAGGCCTGGGCCGAGGCCGGCGCGATCACATGGCATCGTCGCGAGTATCAGCACGGCGATCTGCGCGGAGCCTTTGTGGCCGTTGCGGGCACAGCGACGGCCGCCGTCAATCGTGCCGTGTACGCCGAGGCGAACGCAGCCGGTGTGCTATGCAACGCGATCGATGATCCACCGTTCTGTGACTTTTACTTCCCCTCGATCGTGAAACGGGGCGAGCTGCAGATTGCGATCTCGACGGCGGGCGAAAGCCCGGCGTTCGCACAACGCCTGCGGAAAGAGATCAACGCACAGCTGCCGCCCGATACAGGCGAGTGGCTGATGGAATTGGGGCGGCTACGGCGTGAGGTCACGGCGGTTGAACCCATCGGCGAGCCACGCAAGATGCTGCTGCACGACCTGGCGCAGCGGGAGGTGTGCGGCTTCGATGGATGCCCCGCACGGATGCATGCACGTCAGCATGCGCGCGCGCATGGCTTTGCGCCGAAGGGCTATGTGCTCGAGAGCATGGGCGAGTCAGACACCACCGCAGAGGGCATGGACCTCGAAGCGCCCGAGGAGTCGGTGCTGTGAGCACGCGAGCAGAGAAGGGGTGCGTGTATCTGGTGGGCGCGGGGCCGGGCGATCCCGAGCTGCTGACCCTTCGCGCGCTGCGGCTGCTCGAAACCGCCGATATCATCTTTCACGATGACCTTGTGCCGCCTGAGGTGTTGGCCCTGGCGCATCGCCACGCGCTGGTGACCAGTGTCGGCAAGCGTTGCGGGCGGCCGCGCATCACGCAAGCCGGCATTCACAAGTTGCTTGTCGAGTCGGCGCGTGCGGGCCAGTCGGTCGTGCGCTTGAAGAGCGGCGATCCATTGATCTTCGGCCGTGCGGGCGAGGAAATCGCCGCGCTGCGGTCAGCGGAGGTGCCCTTCGTTGTGGTGCCCGGAGTAACGGCCGCGCTCGCCGCGGGTGCGTCGCTTTCCTTGCCGCTGACAGACCGCTCGAGTGCCTCCAAGTTAATCTTCGTGACCGGCCACCATGCAGCAGACAAGGTCGAGGCCAAGCCAATCTGGACGGGGCCGCTGCCCGATGACGCCACAATCGTCGTCTACATGCCCGGGCGTGATCTGCGCGACCTGGCTGCGGAGTTTGCTTCCGCGGGACTCGCTGGCGATGTGCCATGCTGTGCCGTTTCACACGCCGCGACCGCGAAGCAAAGCTACGTCACATCGCGCCTTGAAGGCCTGGCATTCCTGCAGTGTGGGCCTGCGCCGTTGCTCCTGCTGGTCGGGCGAGCTGTCGAGCCGCTGTTTGCTACAGAGGCTCGGGAGATGTTGCTACCAGCGACGGTCGCAGCCATCACCCGAGCCACTTTGTAGACAGCGTTGTTACTTGTTCGTGTCGGTCACAATGCCCGCCGAGACGACCGGCGCCAGCGGCTTTGTAATCTCGTCCAGGTAGTCCTTCTGCGTCTCATCCCGCACCAGGGTGGGGTAAAGCGGGCCGCCATGGTAGTCGATCTCGATCGGCTTCACATAGGTTTCCGTTTGCATGAGCAGGTGAATGGGTTCGCTGTTCCCCTTGGCCTTGACCAGCGCATCGCGCATCGTCTCCGCACTGAGCACGCGACCGTTCACCGCGATCAACTTCTGTCCGGGTGCGAGCCCGGCCTTGTCGGCGGGGCTTCCCCAGCGAACATCGCTGATCTTCCCATCAACACTGGCGCGGATGCCGAGCGAGTCCCATGTGTCCAATGAGCCGGGCCCACGACGGCTGCCCGCTGCCGTCAGTGTCTTGAGTGACTCAGATGGCTGATCCTGGTAGACGAGCTTGTATCCGCCGCGCGTGATGCCGTCCAGATCCGCATGCGGGTTGATCAGGTCCACGCGTTGATGAAGGAAGCCGGCCCAGTCATACTTCACCACCTCGTTCAGGTCGCGGATCAGCTCCTCACGGTTGTACGTCACGATCAGCGGGCCGGTGTTGCCACCCTTGCCCAGGAAGATATGCAGGAAGTCGGTCAGCGACTTCTGGTCGTTGGTAAGCTGCCGAATGAGCGTGTCCGCATCCAGCCAGAGCAACTCGCCTTCCTGGTAGTAGTCCTGACCGCGCTTCCAGTTGGACCAGGCCGGGTCGCCACCACGCAGGATGCTGGCGGCGATGGCGGTATCGTCTGTCGGGCGCCAAAGTCGGCCGGGCTTCAAGTCAAGATTGGCCGCAGAGAGCGCGAGCATTTCACGATACTGCTGCTGGCTCTTCAGGCCGGAACGAGCAGCCAGCACGTTGCCGAGATACTGCGTCATTCCTTCGTATACCCAAAGCAACTCACCGACCTGCGCCTTGGAAAAATCGGTTTGGTAGAGGTTGAATGGGCGGCGATACTTGCCGTTCCATGAGTGCGTGAACTCGTGTGAGAGCAGGTCCGCATCGCCGAGTTGGTGCTTGACGTCCGAAAACGCGAGCTCGTCGACACCGTTGTCCGAGCTCTGTCCGTGTTCCAGCCCCTCGCCGCCTGTGACGTCAGACAGCGTGAGCAGGAAGTGGTACTGGTTGTAGTGGTGCGAGGCGTACGCGACGCTGGCTTCCCGCACGAGGTTGGAGATTTCCTTCAGCAACTCCGGCCGAAGATTCGAATCATCCGGCTCATCGGAAACGACGTCGATGAAGTGCTTCGGTGTGATGTCCGGTGCCAGCGGAAACTCGTGGAAATACTCACCCGCGATGACCGGTGAATCTTCCAGCTGCTCAACGGTGGTCGGCTGGTACTGAATCGTTCCACCGGGCTTGTTGTTCGCGTCGAACGGTGTGACAGGAAGGAGGGCCGTTCCGATGCCCCAGCCGCTCGGCACGGTTACGCTGGGCTGGATCGCGATCTCCTTGACCGGCTTATGCGATGGGTACAGCAGCAGCTTTTCCCACTCGAGCACGGCGATCTTGTCCGAGGCGCGCCCATGCACAATGCAGTCCAGATGCGCATGCAGCGTCGTCACGCCGGCGGGCACGTCCACATGGAATTCATACAGGTCCACATCGTCCCGCCGCCACGGAATCGTCTTGCCGTTGGCGGAGAAGACGACGCCGGTGATGTCATCGACCGGACCGGTGGGACGGTGATTGCCGGGGATCCACTGCGGCGTGGTGAAGCTGTTCATCCCAGACTTCACGGGAAGGTCAATCTCCGCGTGGTACAGCTTGCGCGGTGCTTCGCTCAAATCGGCAGTGATGCGAATGGGCTGCTGTGCGGCAAGTGGCATCGCCATGGCAATGGTTGAGGCGATCAGGACGGGCAACTTGGACATCAGCGGGTGATCCTCCGGTGAGTTCTTGGTGGTGAATAGAGGCAGAATACGCGACTGCCCAGCGGTCAGCCCGGGTCCGCGTGTGTTTCTGCCTCGATTGATTGCTTAGGCGATCGCCGATTCGATAGCTCGGACAAGCTTCGGATCGTCGGGTGTGAGATCCGGGGCAAAGCGAGCCACAATCTCTCCATCGCGATCCACCAGGAACTTCTCGAAGTTCCACAGCAGCTCGGGAGGCGCATTGGGGCTGGGCAGGTTATTGGCCGCGGCATAGCCGGCGAGCTTCTGCCGCATCTCATCGCCGTTGGCAATGCGTTCCGGTTGTGCCTCCACAAGCGTGGCATACAGCGGCGTTTTGCCCGGCCCGGTCACCGTAGACTTTGAGAACAGCGGAAAGGTGACCGGGTACTCCGTGGAGCAGAACGCGGCGATCTCTGCGTCCGTCCCGGGCTCCTGTCCGGCGAAGTCGTTCGCTGGAAAGCCAAGCACGACCAGGCCGCGATCCTTGTACTGCTGATACAGCGCCTCAAGGGCGGTGTACTGGGGCGTAAGGCCGCACTTTGACGCCACGTTCACAATAAGCAGAACGTGTCCGCGGTAGGCCGCGAGGGTGGTTGGCTCGCCCGCTAAGGTGGTCAGGGGAAGTTCGAACAGGGAAGGCATGTTTCATTATGGCCCGCTGTGCCGCTCCTCCACCAGCCAGCCGTTCTTCGCCGACCGCTTTGCATGGCAGAACCCGGGATCTGCTGTGAGAGCATTAAAGGGAGGCGACCATGTTCGATCCGAAAGAGCTTGAGCAAATCCCCGTGCTGGCCTGTCTTTCCCAGAGTCAGCGCGAACAGGTGGCACACGTTGCAGCCGATCTTTCAGTCTGCCCAAACGATTGGCTGCTGCGCGAAGGCGAGTCTCCCTGGTTCTACATTCTGGTGGATGGCGCGATGGACGTCATCAAGGATATCAACGGCCGGTCTGAGGTCGTAAATCGCTTCAAAGCAGGCGATTTTTTCGGCGAGTTGCCACTGCTGCTCAACGCGCCTTCCATGGCGTCTCTGCGTGCGAAGGAGGCGTCCCGGGTCATGCGACTTGACCGCACACAATTTAAAGAGCTGATCGATGGCTCCGCGGAATGCAGCGCACTCATCATGAAGACGATGTCGGCACGCATCGTGAAGCTGCAGGAGTACGTGCTCGAGAGCCCTGGTTCGCGTGTGCTCGTGGTCGGCTCGCAGTACGATACCGATTGCCGCGATATTCGTTCCTTTCTGGCCAGCAATCGCATTGCGTACGAGTGGGTGGACCGCGCACGCGAACCGGAACGTGTGCCCGTCTGCCTGCCGCCTGAGATCGCCGGCCCTGTGGTGGTCATTGACCGTGAGCGCTGTGTTGGCCAGCCACCGACCGTGCGCAAGGTCGCGCAGGCTCTCGGCTTC
>CAXTFS010000148.1:0-7829 GCA_964243395.1 uncultured Acidobacteriaceae bacterium
CACAAGCGGGGTCCAGTTCCTCCATCGAGCGTCCTCTCATCCAGGCGTCCCGCTCCCAACCGCGTCAGGCTTCATACAGAGGAGAACGCACGTGTTCAAACCAAGATCAGCTATCGGACTCACCATGGGTCTGTTACTCGCCATGCCCCCGAGCACGTTTGCGTCCAGCCATCGGGAAGCGCCCATCACGGCGCTCGACCATACTGCGGACATCACCGACTTCTACGCATTTGTCAGCTACAACCACCCTGACCGTGTCACCTTCATCCTGAACGTGGATCCCTTTCTCGAGCCGAGCAACGGGCCCAACTACTTTCCCTTCGATCCGGCGATTCTTTACCAGATAAAGATCGACAACAACCAGACCGCAACGGCTGGCGTGACGTTCCAGATTCGCTTCAACACGCAGATCCGTGCACCACAGGTGTTTCAGGCCTATGTCGGTGCAGGCGGCGGGGTCAACGCACCCGCAAATTCTCCGGCACCGGTGGCGCCTGGTACGCCGGTCGTTCCGCCAGCCATCACAGCGCTTGATGGTCCCGGCGCTGCGGGCATCAACGTCCGCCAGACCTATACCGTTCAAATGGTGCGGAACGGCCAGACGACCAACCTGACCAAGGCAGATGGAACTGATCTGATCGCTGTCCCCAGCAACGTCGGTCCGCGCACGATGCCGGATTACGAGTCGCTTGCTCAACAGGGCATCTACCAGGTTCAGGGGAGCGGCGCCTCGAACATCAGCGTCTTTGCAGGAACGGTAGCCGATCCGTTCTTTATCGATCTGGGTGCCTCGTTTGACAGCCTGAACTTCCGCAAAGGGGCCGGTGGCGGCGTCCTGACCAAGGCAGAGGACAAGAACGACTACAAGAACCTTGCGCCGAACTCGGTCTCTGGATTCAACGTCAACACGATCGCGATTGAGGTTCCCATCTCAATGCTGACGAGCGATGGCGCCGTGCATCCTGCGTCTGACCCAAAGGCCACCATCGGCTCCTGGGCAACCACCTCACGGCAGCAGATGACGATTCGCCAGTCTCCCATGCCGGTTGAGAACAGCGGCAACTTCTACCAGGTCCAGCGGCTTGCCAACCCTCTCATCAATGAGCTGATCATCGGGACAGGGAGCAAGGACTACTGGAGCATGTCCGATCCAGTGAACGATGCACAGTTCGCCAGCTTCGATCTTGATCCACTGCTGGCGCGTGTCTTCAATGCAGTGTTCGGGATCACGATTCCGCCGCCGCCTCGCTACGACTTGCTGCCGCTGGTGACGTACTCTGCACCGATTGCCGCTCCAGGTACGCCGGCTGGGCCCATCGCCGACCTGCTTCGGCTCAACACCGGGGTGAAGCCGACGCCGATGGCCACCAGAAGCCGTCTTGGCCTGATCGGCGGCGACCCTGCTGGGTTCCCCAACGGCCGGCGACTCACGGATGACGTTCTGGACATCGCGGCACGTGTGGTTGCGGGTGGCGTCCTGAGCAAGGGCTTCAACATTGCACCAAACAATCTGCTCGGCGACGGTGTGAATGCCCCTGATGTAGCCACGCAGGAGTCGTTCCCGTACATCCACTACGCCTACAGCGGACGCGACAGCCGTCACGTCGATCCAGGCGAAGTAGGCTGCGGTGAACAGCCTTCCTCATCCACCAACGAAGGCTTGCCGCCCACCAATCAGGGTGGACACGCCGTCTGTCCCGTGCAGTAAGGTCACCTGCTTCACGATGGGGCTCTCCGTTTCTAAGCGGAGAGCCTCATCGCTCTAGCGTCCCGCAAGGCTTTCTTATGAACCACTCCTGTGCAACGCTCACTCTTGCCGGCTTGTTCCTCTTTACGGTCCCTGGGTTTGCCCAAGCGCCGGCTCCGATTGCAACAGTATTCTCCTCTAGCAATGTGAACAGCACCGGCGTGCTGGCGCTGACACCCGCGCAGATGCGGGTCGCCACCGCCCAGGGACAGATCAAGGCGAACGCCAGCAAGGTTCAGGCTTGGAACGATCTCGCGCTTGCGTACCTGGAACGCGCGCGCGAAACAGAAGATTCCACATACTACGAAGACGCGTCGAAGGCACTTGCGCGTGGATTCGCACTGGACCCTGCCGACTTCCAGCTGCTGAAGACGCAGGTAGCGCTCTCGCTGGGCCTGCAGCAATACGCAAAAGCAGAGCAGCAGGCAACGGTGCTGAACCATCGCACGCCGGACGATGTGATGACTTACGGCTATCTTGCCGAAGCAGAGATCGCCCTCCGCGAGTATCCGGCGGCGGAGAAGAACGCTCAGTGGATGCTGAACATGCGGCCCAACAACGTGCCGGGACTGTTGCTTGGGGCCAGGCTGCGCGCGCAGTACGAAGACCCTGGCGGTGCGCTTGAGTTTCTGAGGCTGGCCTATGCGGAGACCTCGCCGATCGAAGTGGAACAACTGGCCTGGATCGCAAATCAGATGGCCTCGGTGCAGATCGGTGCGGGCCATCCGGAAGCAGCGCTCCCGTTTCTGGATCGGGCCGATCAGCTCTTCCCGCAGTATCCGTACACTCTCCACAACCGGTCGCGCATCCGCAGCCCACAGGGGACAACGCGCAATGCTGGCACCGCTTCCGCTTCATCAGCAGCAGTAGCTCTGCCTGATCCGACTTCCGGTGCAGGCATAGCCCCTAAGCCGCTCGCCGTCAACACGTCGTTGGCGATCGCCCCGCAACCCTTTGCCCCCGTCGCGGCGGCGCTGCTGGTTCCCCTGCCTACAACGACAGAGCGCGTGCTGCACACAGCGCAGACAACGGTCACGCGCAATCCAAAGGACGCGCAGGCCTACGCCGCTCTGGGCGCGGCTTACTTTCAGCAGGCACGCGAGACAGGGGACGTCAGCGACTATGAGCTTGCAGAGAAGGCGCTGCACCTTTCGCTCGACATCGTCTCCTCTGACTTCTCGGCGGAGGGGCCACTGGAAAGTCTGGCTGAAGTTTGCATGGGCGAGCATCGGTTCGCGGATGCACTCACGAGCGCTCAACGCGCGCTCTCACTCGGCTCAGGAGACGTTTCGCCGTTCGCGATCGTCGGCGATGCCCAGGCCGATATGGGCGAATACGACAGGGCCGCGCTTGCGTATGCTCGTCTGACGCCACCAGACATGACACTTGCACCGCGTGCAGCCTATGCGCGCGATAGCCGCATGGCGTACCTGAGCTTTATCGCCGGCAACACCGCAGACGCGATCCGGCTGATGAAGACCTCTGTGTCCGAGGGTATCGCGGCACAGCTCCCACAGGAGAACCTCGCGTGGTTGTATTACGAACTCGGTGACTTCTTTTCGCAGGCTGGCGACGCCCTTTCTGCGAACAGCGCCTATCTCACCGCGCTCGAGACACACCCCGGCGACTACCGCGCACTTGCGGGCCTGGCTAAGCTCCGAGCCACCAACGGTCGCCACGCGGAGGCGATCGAACTATACCAACGGGCGATCGCGGTCGTTCCCATGCCGATCTTCATTGCTGATCTGGGCGACCTGTATGCGAGGAGCGGCAAACAGGTCGACGCGGATAAGCAGTACCAGCTTGTTGAGTACATCGGCAGGCTGGGCAAGATCAATCAGGTTCTGCACAATCGCGATCTTGCGCTCTTCTACGCCGATCATGACCTGAAGCTCCCCGAAGCGCTGACCCTCGCACAGAAGGAGTTTGAGGTGCGTCACGACATCTACACATGGGACGCCCTGGCGTGGGCGTTATACAAGAATGGACGGTACCCCGAAGCCGCCAACGCGAGCGCCAAGGCGATGCATCATGGCACACGCGATGCGTTGCTCATATTCCATGCCGGCATGATCGCTGCAAAGTCAGGGCATGGGGACGCGGCGCGAAGAGACTTCGCTGAGGCTCTCGCGATCAACCCTCACTTCCATCTGCTGTATGCCCGTGTGGCCGAGCAGCAACTCGCTGCTATCAAGACGCAACTCGCTTCCGGTGCAGTGACGGCGACGCATGCACAGTAGACGCCTCCCCTTACTTCTGCTGCTTCTGTTGGTTGGAGCGCGCATGGCGTACGCGCACCCAATGGGGAACTTCAGCGTGAATCACTATTCCAGGATCACGCTTGAGTCACAAGGCATTTCTGTTCAGTACTTCATCGATCTAGCGGAGATTCCTGCCTTTCAGGAGCTGCAGCAGGCGAACATCGAAGGAGAGCAGGAGCGCTCGGAGAACCCGGCTGTTCGCCGGTTTCTCACTCAACGCGGCGCCGAGTTGGAGCACGGTCTTGTGCTCACCGTCGACGGCGTGAACGTGCCTCTGCAGTTGCGTTCAAGCGACGCTATCTTCCCAGCAGGCGCGGGCGGACTTCCTACGATGAAGATGGGGTTCGTCTACGAAGCCGCGTATCCCCCGGGCATCGATCGAGACCACACAAAGATTCACTACGTAGACAGCAACTACGCGGGGCACACCGGTTGGAAAGAGATCATCGCCGTTGATCCGGGTGGTTCCTTGCTGAACAGCACGGTCCCCGCACAGGACCGCAGCGCATCGCTCAGCAACTATCCGACGGATCTCCTCACCAGCCCTCCCCAGGACCTCGAAGCCACACTCGAAGCGAGCCTTCCCGCGCTGACTACCGAGAAGAAAACTTCCGACATTGCGTCGCGCGAAGCAAGTCCGGCGCTACCTGCAGCGTTGCACGCTTCAACGCCAGCCGCGCCGTACAAGCCTGTGCCGTCGGTTGAGGTCCGGTCATCCTCACCATCCATGCCTTCTGCGAGCAAGACCCTCGCGCCCGCAGGCTCACCCCCGGAGAGCCGGGTTTCCATGCACCTGCAGGCGAACCAGCAGAAGACGCCGCGCACTCGCTTTACAGAGCTGATCAAAACGGAGCACCTGAGCGCGTGGTTCCTCTTTACCGCGGCCCTGATTGCCATGGGGCTCGGTGGTCTGCATGCGCTCGAGCCTGGACATGGCAAGACGATCGTCGCTGCCTACCTCGTCGGCTCACGCGGAACGGCACGCCACGCTGTCCTTCTTGGACTCATCGTGACCGGGTCGCATACCGTGGGCGTCTTCGCGCTTGGGGCGATCACGCTGTACGCCTCGCGCTACATCGTGCCGGAGCAGCTCTACCCCTGGCTCGGTGTGCTCTCCGGGCTCACGATCACGGTTCTGGGCGGCTACCTGTTGCTTCGCCGGCTTACCGGTACCGCCACAGACCACTCGCACCTGCCGGGCGAAGACCAGGGTCATTGGTATGCGTTTCGCCGGTCGAAGCAAGCACTGCCGGACGGCCAGGAGCCAGCCTCAGTCAACGCCGCCGTGAAGACAGTCAGCCTCACACAGCTGTTCACCCTGGGCATAACCGGCGGCATCGTTCCCTGCCCCGCGGCGCTCATTGTCCTGCTGAGCGCCTTCGCATTGCATCGAATCGCTCTCGGCTTTTTTCTGATCGTTGCCTTCAGCCTTGGTCTGGCGGCCGTGCTCATCGGCTTCGGCACCCTGATGGTCTATGCACGCCGCTTTATGACGCACCTGCAGATCGACGGTCCGCTGACAAAGCGCTGGCTGCCGGTCGCCTCTGCGACCTTCATCATGATCCTTGGCGCGGTGGTGGCGATTCAGGCGTTCAAAGGCCTTCACATCGCCGGCCCGGTCTTTACCAGGGAGAAACTTGGACCCGTGCTGTTCATTACGGGCCTGGGGCTGCTGCTCGGCATGAGGCACTCCACCGACGCTGACCACGTGGTGGCTATCTCCACCATCGTGAGCAAACAGAGAAGCATCCGCAACGCAGCGTTCATCGGTTCGGTATGGGGACTCGGTCACACCATTACGATTTTTGTTGTGGGTGCGCTCATCATTCTGTTCGGGGTCGAGATCCCGCCAAGGGTAGGCCTGTCGATGGAGTTCTGTGTGGCGCTGATGCTCATCCTGCTCGGGATCCTGAACCTCGCCGGCGTCACGCAGAAGATCACTGCGTACCTCAAGCCTTCCGCAGTGCTACAGCCGGCCGACGGTGCTGATGCTCCGGGACGGAGCCGTTGGCTCTCTTCGCGTTTCCTTGAGGACAAGGTCGAGCGCTTCGGCATCTACCAGTGCGTCCGGCCGCTGGTGATCGGGCTTGTTCACGGTCTGGCAGGCTCTGCAGCGGTTGCGCTGCTTGTGCTGTCGACCATCCACAATCCCCTGTGGGCCACGGGTTACTTGCTGATCTTTGGTTTCGGCACGCTGCTGGGCATGATGGTCATGACGACGGCGATCGCCGTTCCGTTGACCTATGCCGGCGACCGCTTTTCCAAGCTGAGTCGCTACTTCAGCTTCGCCTCAGGGCTGGTAAGCCTCTCGTTCGGGTCCTTCCTCGTGTATCAACTGGGCTATGTGGGTGGCCTGTTCACCAGCCATCCTGAATGGACGCCGCGGTAGCGGCTCGCCTTCTTGGCGATCTACGGGCCAGGTGTTGGCCATACAAAGGAAAGGACGCCGCCAGCAACAGCCGAAGGCGCCCCTGCGTGTTCGCGTTAATTGCGAGTTACTGAACATCTCCGGCTTCAGTGTGCGACTCGAGGAAGTACAGCTGCTCCTCGGCATCAACGATCAGCTGGTTGTAGAAGTCCGAGGTAGGCTCGTCTCCAATTTCATCGATCTCGTTGGACGCGTTGCGCAGGCAAGCGCAATAAACCTTAAGTGATGCGGAAAGCGCACGCACGTGATCCATACCGGCAACGGTGTCCACCGGATACTCGGGGATGACCGAGCAGGAAGCCGCCTGCCGTGCCGTGCCGTTCGCTATGCCGCCCAGCTGAGTCATTCGTTCTGCAATTGGATCGGCCTGTTTTCCGATGACCTTTGCCACATGATCGAACACCAGATGCAACTGGTAAAAATTGTCACCCTTGACGTTCCAGTGGGCAAATTTCGATTGCGAGTACATATCGCTCGCACTCGCCAGGGTGACCTGCATCTTCTCAACGACTTCGGTTTTGACGTCCATGGGAAGAGCGACACCGCTCTTATACATGGTCTTGTTCATGTGCGTCGCCGGCCCCGGTGCCTTCTGGGACGCGATCTTTTCGGCTACGTCTTCTACCTGTTCCTTGCTCTTTGCCATTGTGCCCTCTATTCAACTTTGGATGCACAAACGGCCGAACAGGACCAGAGACCACGGCGGTTTCCGGAGCAAGCCAGCTTTCCGCTCGCTGTGGAAATCAGCCGGTCGAAACAGCAGACTGGCTGCAATCTGCGGTCTTTCCGACCTACCGCGCCGCTGAGGCGCCTGCCGTCTGAGGCGTCATCTCCTGGTAGAGGACCTTGACCTTGTCCTGCGCATCACGAAGCTCCGTGAACAGCTGTAGCTCCTTTTTGCTCTCTTCGTCACGATGCAGTTGACGATCGATCTGGGACAGCTTGTAGTGCGTTGAGGCATTGAGGGGGTCGAGAGTCTCTGCTGCGTGAAGATGCTTCGCCGCCTCCTCGGGCTGTTTTCCTTCGCGGTACAGGTCAGCCAAACCGGTCTGCGCCTGCGCATTGTTCGGCTCAAGCTCGGAGGCGCGTTGGAAGTGCTGCATGGCGCGCTCCGGTGCGGCCTGGGCCACCGCGATACGCCCCAGTTCGTTCTCGATCTTTGCGGTATCGCCGTCGCTCTGCAGAGCAGCGGCTAATTCGCTCAGGGCCTCTTTCTGTGCGCCGGCGTCATTCGGCGTGTCCTCAAGCAGGGCTTCCGCAAGTTCGAAGTGCACGCCCGGCAGCTTCGGACTGAGTTCCAGTGCCTTGCGGTAGTGCCGCAACGCATCCTTGAGGTCGCCGGCGTTGATGAGACGCTCGGCAATGAGCTGCTCCATACGCGCGGAGTTGGGAG
>CAXTFS010000149.1:0-7794 GCA_964243395.1 uncultured Acidobacteriaceae bacterium
CTCCGCTCTAGGTGGAGAGCAGATTGCGGACGTCATGCTTATACATGTGTTGGAGAACATAAGGGAGCATTTGAAAGATGATCTTAGCCTTGAGGCATTAGCCCGGGAGGCCGGCTTGACTCAGTTTCAGTTTGCGACACGGTTTCAGAAGGCCATGGGAAACTCGCCGCACAAGCATGTCCTGCATTTGCGAATGCAAAATGCCAAGTTACTGATCTCTCAAACCAAGAAACCGGTGTCAGAAATCTCCATGCTCTGCGGTTTCAAGACAGCGTCACACTTCGGCGTCGCTTTTCAGAAACATTTTGCTCAAAGCCCAACTGCCTTTAGGTTCGCTCAGAAGATGATGCGATTCAGCGTGAAGTAGTCTTGAGCTTGAACGAGGGCACGGTTTACACGTCTCTGCTTCGGTTGCAGCGGAAGAGCTGGATTGCCAGCGAGTGGGTTGTGTCTTCGGGAACAAGCGTCGAGCGCGCTTTTACAGCGGCAAGGCCCCCGTCCACGGCGTTGCCCCTGGCGTCCTCTTAGCAATGATCGCCCGTAAGGGCCAGGAAAGACTCGCTGTACGGGATGAGGCCGCTGGATCCAAACAGCTACGGCTTTGCGATTGTGGGCTTCGCAGTCGTAGCATTGCTTGCGAGTGCAACCCGCAGGCCGAGCCTCCAGCGTAGACCGTCTTAAAGTGTTGCGCTCGGACTGAGTGACTCTGCCCAGTCGAGACTTACGCCTGTGGCGCAGCTGCGCACCATCCACCGTTCTCCTGACGCGGCTCAAACCACTTTCGCTGTGTGAACGTGTTTCTTGGCGGCTTGCGCCCGGGCTGAAGCGCCGCTTGGCAGAGCCGGGCTCTCCGCGTTGGGCTCGAAGCCTTGATCGTGCAGCACGACATTTAACAGGGACTTATCCACCCGGATACGACCGTTGTACTGAATGAAGCCCATCTTCCGGAACCTGTTCATGAAAAAGCTGACCCGGGACCTCGTAGTTCCGATCATCTCTGCAAGTGTCTCCTGCGTGATCGCCGGAAGAAGAGTCTCTGGCTCACCAGGTTTGCCAAACTCCGCCATGAGCAGAAGAATGCGAGCCAGACGCTTCTCGCTCGAGTTGAAGAGTTGATCCACCAGGTCGGCCTGCGTGCGCATACTACGCGTCAACAGAAAGCTAAGAAACAGATCCGAGAAGGCGTGCTGCTCATGCATGACGCGCAGCATTTCGCTTCGTTCTATCTTGAGCGCGACGCAGGTTGTCACTGCTTTTGCCGTCGCAAGGCGTTTCCCAACAACGGCGGCGATCGACTCTTCGCCAAGAAACTCGCCTGCGGCTAAGAGCGTGATCGTCGCCTCCTTGCCTGCAGCAGATACCACAGTCAGCCTTGCCGTTCCAGATTGCAGGTAGAAGACCGAATCGGCCACCATGCCTTGTGAAAAGAAGGCCTCTTTGGCTCTGAGGTGAACGATGCGACGACCGACACCGGCGTGGGCGAGAAAATCAGTGGCACTAAAAACAGGGGAAGTTGACTGGCTCATTCTTGGCTCTTCCTTGACTTCGTACGTAAGGGAGGCTGACGCTGCACCTCGTTGCAAGCTCAAAAGGGGTCCGGCGACTTTGAGGGTACACCTAGTCGCCGCCAAGCGTGCAAAAGTGCACAGACTTCGGCCCCGGCGGCGCTTAGTGTCCATCTTGGCGTTTCTGATCGTACACGGACTTCCTCTTTGTTTTGGAACGGCAAACAAATGCTTAGCTTCACGCAACCGATGGTTTTTCCGCAGGTCGTAGAGCTCCCGACGCTTAGCGGAAAGGCCTGACAAACGATGCGACGACCCGCTGAAGAGGGCGCTTGCTTTTCCCTGCTTGGCGGCGGCATCGCTTCGCTCGCGGCAGCAGCCTTTCTTATCCGCGATGGCGGTTTGCGAGGGCACACGATCATCGTTCTGGAAGAGGCAATGGCCGGGTGTCCTTTCTGAGACGGAACAAGCGTAGATTCAAGTCACGCGACCGCGTAAACCGCGCTCGGTCAAGCTCATTTTGCACGATTGCTCACGAGGAGGTTACATGCGACACCAAAGCGGAGTTGTTACAGCTCTGAACCAAGGCAGCGGAGAGGGTTTTCTGTCGCAAGGCGGCACCATCGAGGGGGTGGTCTCCTTCAAGCAGATGCACGTTGACGGGCTGCGCTCCCTGTGTGTCGGAGAGCCCGTGCTGTACGACGTCGTTGGGGAAAACAGGTATAAGCATGCGGAGCATATCCGTAGATCCGCCGGGGAGCTTGAGATCTATCAAAACCTGGGTGGACTGTACTCCTAAGTTCCTCATCGTCAACGGACTTACTCTTGTTGACGTTATGTACCAAGCAATCCAGGACACCGAGGGATGCGGTCTTGTTCCCCTCGCGTCTTTAGCAGAGCCACGTAGGATGCCGCGATGGAGAAGAATCTCGAAAGTCTAATTGCGAGTGCAACGGCTCGCCTGCACGCCGTTGAAAACCAGGGTGAACGGGACTTGGCGGAACGGTCCAGGAACTCAGTTACTCGGCAAGCTGCGGCCTACCGCAAAGGCGTCGCGAATGCCCTGGGACGTGACGTGATGGATTGCCTCCAACCAACGACCTACAGCAGAGACTCGGAGAGGAACCAGATGAGCTTTAGCCTCGATGGCATTCACTACGTGCTGCGCCAGGCTGGCGGCACCACGGTAGATGTCCTGGAAGGGAGCAGGGAACTCTTTCAATTCGACCTTGCGTCCCCAATCGCCCGAGACCAGTTTCTAACCGCATTTGGAGAGGCGCTATCGATTTAAGCCGGTTCTTCGCACTGCTGCTCTCTTGCACGCTACGGCACCAGGACGACGGAACCAGCATCATCGCCGTCCTTCACCATGCGTAAAGCGTCGTTTGCGTTCGCAAGAGGAACGACCGTTGTTTGCGGATGGATCTTTGCCGTCCGGGCGATGGCCAAAAAGTCTGTGCCATCCTTTCTCGTCATGTTGGCGACGCTGCGGATCTCCCTCTCTCCCCAAAGCAGCGTGTCGTAGTTGAATGCCGGCATTTGATCCAGGTGAATCGCGTTGATCGCGACAACGCCGCCTTTTCGCAGCGTGGAAAGAGCCTGCACCACCACCTCTCCGCTCGGCGCAAAGGTGATATCGCGGTCCAGCAGGACCGGGGGCCGGTCGTCTTCTTTACCCACCCAGGATGCGCCCAGCGCGGTAGCTTGCTGCCGGTGGGCATTGCCTCGCGTTGCAACGTAGACGTCACATTTCCAGAAATGCAGAACCTGGATTGCGAGCGCTGCCGAGCTGCCAAAGCCGAACAGGCCTACACGCTCCCCGGGCTGCACACCAGCTACCCGTAAGCTGCGAAAACCGATGATCCCCGCGCACAGAAGCGGTGCCACATCTACATCGTCCATGCCGTCCGGCACGGGCAGAAGAACGTCGGTGCGGACCAACACGTACTCCGCATAGCCACCATCGACCGTATAGCCCGTGAAGATGGGGTGATCGCAGAGGTTTTCCCGCGCATGGTGGCAGTACCAGCAGGTGCCATCGATGCCGCCCATCCAGGAGACACCCACCCGCCGGCCGACGGGCAGTTCGGGCGTGGCACCCGCGATGATCTCGCCGACGATCTGGTGTCCGGGTATCAGGTCAGGCTTGAGTGAAGGCAGGTCGCCTTCCACGATGTGCAGATCGGTCCGGCAGACGCCGCAAGCCAGCACGCGAAGCAGCGTATAGCCAGCCCGTACGGCAGGGCGAGCGACGTCCTCAATCTGCAGGATGGGTGAAGGAGATCGAAAGATCGCTGCGCGCATGGTTGGCTTTCTGCATCGGCCGGCGGTGCTTGAAACTCCGGTTACAGGAGACTGCCCGCTTCGCCTAGGAATCGTAGGAGAAGGGCTTGCAGAAAGCTGAGCACTTCTGCTCATTTGCGGTGGAAGCAAGATAGGCCGCGGTGGCTATCATCGTAGCGTCCAATTGGCTGAAAGTGGCGCCATTTGCCGCGACCTTGTGATCGGCCTAAGCGACCGTCTTCTGCTGTCGTTAGAGCCTGGCGGTCCCGCTGCGTCCTTTGTGCTATGGGGAGCACCGGCTGGTTGGCGTTAGCTTGCGTGTGTATGGCCGAAGAACCGCAAGGTTGCCGGCTTGCATGCTTTGCCAGAAACCTGTTGAGTCATTCCCGGCAAACCCCTATGCTCGCGCCACCCCATGGTTCGCAACGGGGGTGACCAGACCCGATGCACGTGGCCTGCAGCATGGGCCAGGAGGTCTAACGTGCCGATCCGCCGGCGCCACGCTCTGATGTTGCTATCGAGTCGATGTGCCCTGTTCTGTCTGGGCGCCTCGCTGCTGATCGCGCACGGTGTTGCGCAGGAGACCACGGGCGATCTTGCCGGGTTGAGCCTCGAAGAGCTGACGCACGTCGAGGTGTATTCCGCTTCGCGGCATCTCCAGTCCACCACGGAGGCCCCGGCGTCGGTCACGCTGATCACTGCCAGGGAGATCCACGAACACGGCTATCGCACTCTGGCCGACGCTCTCAACACGGTTCGTGGTTTTTTCGTGACGAACGATCGCAACTACAGCAGCCTTGGCGTTCGTGGGTTCGCCCGTCCGGGGGACCTCAACACGCGCGTTCTTCTGCTGGTGGATGGTCACCGCCTGAACGACAACGTCTATGAACAGGCCATGATCGGCACGGAGTTTCCCATCGATGTGGACCTGATTGAGCGCATCGAGATCGTGCGCGGGCCGGTGTCTTCGCTGTACGGCAGCAATGCGCTGTTCGGCTCCATCAACATCATCACCAAACGCGGCGGCGATGTTTCAGGCCCGGAGGCGGCGGTCTCTGTCGGCTCTTTCGGGACTGCACAGGAGCGGGTGAGCTACGGCAAGCGGGTTGGCCGCTTTGACGTGCTCGCCTCCGGAACCATTCTGCGCAGCAATGGCCACGACAGTCTGTATTATCCCGAGTTCGATAGCCCCGCGACAAACAACGGTGTCGCCAGTCACGTCGACGGCAGCCACGTAGAAAGTGGACTTCTTACCGCCTCGTTCAAGGACTTTACGCTGCATGCCATCTTTGGATCGCGGGAGAAAGACATCCCTACCGCGTCTTATGGCACCCTGTTCGACGCTCCGGGCACACGCACCACCGATGCGCACGGCTATCTGGATCTCCGTTACGAGCACACCTTTGGGTCCTGGGGGCTGCTCGCGCGCACCTACTATGACGATTACATCTACCGTGGTCGCTACGCCTACGCCTCAGACGTGAACCCTGCCGAACAGAGCCCGGAGCTGGATTTTGGCAACGGAGAGTGGGCTGGCGGTGAAGTCCAGGTGAGCAAGACAGTTGGGAGTAACCATCACCTGATCGGCGGTCTGGAGTTACGTGACAATTTCCGCCAGGACCAGCTCACCTACGATCTGAACCCGTACACACCTCAGCTCGATGACAGAAGAAGCTCTTTTGTTTTCGCCACCTATCTGCAGGACGAGGTGCGGCTCACCTCAAAGCTGGATGCCAATGCGGGGCTGCGCTACGACTTTTACAGCGACACCAAGGGCAGCGTCGATCCACGCCTGGCCCTTGTGTACCGGCCGGTGCCGGACACGGCGATAAAGCTGATGTACGGCGAGGCGTTCCGCGCGCCCAACGACTACGAACGCTACTATGCCGTAGCGCCCAACGTGGCGAATCCGGACCTGAATCCGGAACGGATCCGCACCGTGGAGGGCGTGTGGGAGCAGCACCTGCCCGCTCACCTGTCGGTTTCCACCTCGTTGTTCTACAGCCGAATGACGGGGCTGATTACCCAGGTGGGAGCCGATGGCGGGGCGCTGATCTACCGCAATCTGCAACGCGTCGGATCGGTTGGCGCAGAGGCTGAACTGGGAGGCCGACTGTTGCGGAACAGCAACTGGACGGCCAGCTACAGCTATCAGGACACCAGCGACGAGGATTCCGGGCAGCTGCTGAATAACTCGCCCCGCTCGCTGGGGAAGCTGGCAGTCTCACAGCGCCTGCCCAGGACCGGTGTAACGGCCAGCCTCGATGCGCAGTACCGGGCCCGCATCGAAACGTTGGCTGGCACTTCTGTGTCGCCGTTTACGGTCGTGAACGCCACCCTGCTGGGCCGCACCTTGGGTCGACACGCTGATGTTGCGCTCAGCGCCTACAACCTGCTGAACAAGAGCTACGCAGACCCGGCGTCCGGCGTGAACGTGCAGGCAGCCATCCCGCAGGACGGACGCAACGTACGCCTCCAGTTCACGTGGTATTTCGCTGAGCGCAATCCGTAAACGATCGCACCTTCAACCGGCCGTGACTCTCCTGTTTTTTCTCCGTAGCGAAAACACAAATGCCCCTACTCGTTGATGGAGTCATAGTTTTGAACCTGTGCTGGATCGAGCGAGGGATGTCTACCGCGCCGGTTGTATAGACCCGAACCGATGCACATCGCAAGGTGGGTGCGAGGTCTGAGAGGAGCAACGATGGTCAGCGGGGGCAGGTCAATTCTTCTGGTCGATGATGAAGAACTGAACACAGACATGCTCTCGCGACGTTTGAGCCGCAGCGGCTTTCACGTTGAGGTCGCCTCCAACGGTCCCGCCGCGCTCGCTTTGATTGCCTCTCGTTCCTTTGACCTGCTCCTGCTGGACCAGATGATGCCCGGCATGAGCGGCCGCGAGCTTCTTCAGCGAATCCGCCAGGACTACGGCTCGGACACGCTGCCCATCATCATGGTGACGGCGCTGGCGGAAAGCGAACGCGTTGCCGAGGCGCTGGAGGCCGGCGCGAACGACTATGTAACCAAGCCCATTGACTACCGCATCACCCTGGCGCGCATCAACGCACAACTCGCTCGACACGATGCCGAACAGGCCCTGCGCGTCAGCGAAGAGCGCTATGCGTTGGCTTCCAAGGCGTCCCGCGATGCGATCTGGGATTGGGATCTGCGGAAGGGCACCATCTTCTTTTCCGAGCGCTGGATCGAGATGCTGGGTCTGACGCCAGAGCAGGTCGTCAACGTCCCGGACAGCTGGTTTTCACGTGTGTTTCCCGCCGACCGCGAAGCGCTGCAGCATTGCCTCACCAGCGAACTCGCGAGCTCCCGCAGTGCTTTTGATTGCCACTACCGCATCGAACATGCGGATGGCACGCTGCGCTGGATGTCGACCCGCGCCGTCATCACGCGCGATGCGAACGGCCAGGCCAAGCGGCTGTCCGGCTCCCAGTCCGATGTCACGCGCGAAAAGACACAGGACGGGCTCACCGGTCTGCCCAATCGCATCGCCCTGAAGAGCAGGATGGAACACCTGTTTCTGCAGGCGGCGAGCGCCACGAGCGAACCCTGCTTTCCGTACGGTCTGCTGTTCCTTGACCTGGACGGCTTTAAGGCGGTCAATGACAGCCTTGGACACCTGGCCGGCGATCAGCTGCTGTCTGTAGTCGCCGAGCGCCTCCGGGCTGCGGGAGACGCCTTCTGCGCGGAGGGAGGACATGCCCGATCCCAGATCATGATTGCTCGCCTGAGTGGGGACGAATTTGCCGTTCTGCTCGAATCGGAGAGGCCGGAGGATGACGCGGAGGTGGTCGCGCTGCATATTCAGGAGGCTATGCGGTTGCCGATTGTTCTGGAAGGACGCCCGGTGCACGTTACCTTCAGCATCGGCATTGCCTCGGGCAGAGCAGCGCACACGGAGTATGACGAGCTGCTTTCCGATGCAGACATCGCCATGTACGCCGCCAAGAACAGCCGTCGTGGCGCGGCGGCCACCTTTACTCCCAGCATG
>CAXTFS010000150.1:0-7786 GCA_964243395.1 uncultured Acidobacteriaceae bacterium
GAAGGAGCGTGTGCGCCGCTTCGATCCGGCCAGCTACGGTGAGCCGCGTGGGATCGGACGCAAGCGGCTGCCCACCACCGTGGCCGGGCTGCTGATCCATTGCGCCGAGCACACGTCGCGGCACGCCGGGCAGGCAGTCACGACGGCTAAGGCCGTGATCGGCGCTGAGGGCGAAAGCATTGCGTGAGGCTGAGATGCCGATTGTGACGGGTGGTGTCCCACAAAGTCGCATCTGAGCCTAGAAATCAGCTAACCGCAACTTCGTTGCGCCTACAGCAACCAATGAGGGTCGTAGGCTGAACCGAGGAGGACAGGATCAATGAAACGTTTTGTGTTTGCGCTTCTTCTGCTGATTCCCGTGATGGCCGTCGCACAGACCGACCCGCCTTCCGACCCCTTCAAACCGTTGAGCTTTCTGGAGCAGAACTGGGAGGCAAATACGAACGGCCATGGCGGCATCAAGTCCACCGGAACCTATACCTTTCGGCGGGAACTCGGTGGGCATGTGCTTGCGCGTCGCAGCACCAGCGATGCAGCGTGCAAGGGGCCTGCCGGGTTCGATTGCGACCATGGGGACCTGCTGTATGTCTATCAGGACGCACCCGGCCAACCACTCAAGGCGGTGTACTTCGACAATGAGGGTCATGTGATCCACTACGACGTCACCACACCCACGCCAACCTCCGTGGTGTTTTTATCGGAAGCGTCGCGCCCCGGGCCACGTTTTCGCCTCACCTACGAGATGAAGGACACGGTGCTGTTCGGCAAGTTCCAGAGCCTGATGCCCGGACAAACCGAGTGGAAGTCCTACCTGGAATGGAGTGGACCGAAGCGGTAGCTCTTCGCGTCAGGCTAGGTCCTGACCCACCGATACGATGATGTTCCTGCTAATCGCGGACAAGCGAACTTCAGTGGGAACGCACTTGCGGTAACGCCCCGGCTAGCCGACCAGGTGACCCAGCTTTTCGCGCTTGGTCTCAAGGTAGCGCTCGAAGGTGGGTTCACTCGGGATCGCGGCACTGATGCGCTCGACGACGCGGATGCCGGCGTCCTCCAGGGCTGTGACCTTATCGGGGTTGTTGGTCATCAAGCGAACTTCGGCAACGCCTAACTGCCTCAGCATGGCGGCGGGGAGCTCAAACATGCGCAGATCGGTCGGGAAGCCGAGCTGGTGATTGGCTTCAATGGTGTCGAGCCCCTGATCCTGCAGCTCGTAGGCACGCAGCTTCGCCATCAAGCCGATGCCGCGGCCCTCCTGCTGCTCGTAGATCAAGATGCCGGTGCCTTCGTCCGCGATACGGCGCAGGGCCAAATGCAGCTGGTCGTGACAATCGCAGCGCAGCGAGTGGAAGACATCGCCGGTGAGGCATTGAGAGTGGATGCGAACGATCGGCGGCGCGCTGTGGATGTCGCCCATCACCAGAGCGACGGCACCTTCGATGGCCTTGCGTGAGGGGTCGCCGGGCTGCGTGATGCCTTCAAAGCCAAGGATGCGGAACTGACCCCAGCGTGTGGGGAAGTCGGCATCCGCGACCTTGGTGACGCTGAGCAAAGGCATAGCACCAATATAGATTCGCGGAGGCCGGTCCCGGATTCGCGGAGTGCTTCCTGCAGCCTGACCCGGCCTGCTGACGCGTAGAGTAAAGGCGTGCACGGGATCGACCCCAAACTGCTGCTCATCTCGCTGCTGATCAAGCTGGGCGTGGCCGCGGCGGTGGCGAGCTCGCTGGCGCGCTCGGTGCGGTTCAAGCGGCTGTTGTTGCTCGAGGGTCGCAGCCGGGCCGAAACCCTGAAGCTGCTCGCGTGGATGTGCATCCCGCTGACCCTGGGCGTGTGGATTCGTGTGCGCGTGCCCAACTTTCTGGCCGCCGACCTGGCCTTGCAGACCACGGCGCTGCTTGGGCTGCTGCTCGGCTCCGGCCCTGCGGCACTGGGCGGGGCCGTGCTGGCGATCCCGGCAATGGGGCATCATGAATGGCTTTCCTTGCCGGTCAACGTTGCGGTGGGCGTGCTGTTTGGTACGTTCCGCCGCTTCGCCGATGCCGAGGCGATCTGGTCCTTTTCGCCGCTGATCGACCTGAGCATCTACCGCTGGGTACGGCGCACGCTGCGCCGGCCCAACCTGGATCGGCAGATCGCTCTGCTGGTGTTGTTGACCGCCGCGCAGCTGCTGGCAAGCGTGCTGACCCACCTGCAGCCACGGCGCTACTTTGAGCTGAGCTCAGGCAACTGGTGGCTGGAGCTGCTGGTATGCGCGTGCACGCCGGTCATTGTGGGGATTCCACTGAAGATCTGGAATGCGGTGCGGATCGAGCGCAAGCTGGAGGAGCAGAGCCGCCTGCTGCTGGAAGCGCGGCTGGAGGCGCTGCAGCGGCAGATCAATCCGCATTTCCTGTTCAACACGCTGAACTCCATCGCATCGCTGATCCGGTCCGAGCCGGAGCTGGCGCGCGAGATGATCGTGAAGCTGGGACGCATCCTGCGTACGCTGCTGCGGGAGCGTGATGCGTTTGTGCCGCTCGAAGAGGAGCTTGCCTTCACTGATGACTACCTGGGCATCGAGGTCGTGCGCTTTGGCGACAAGCTCAAGGTAGTGAAAGAAATTGCGGAGGATGCGCTGTTGCTGGAGGTCCCCAGCATGTTTCTGCAGCCGCTGATTGAAAACAGCATTAAACATGGTCTGGAACCGCGCATCGGTGGCGGCACGGTGACGCTGCGCGGGTGGCTTGCCCAGGGCAAGCTGCTGATCGAGGTGGAAGACGATGGTGTGGGGATGAGCCCGGACCGCAGTGCGAGCGTTTCAGGGGGACCCAACGGCTTTGTGCGCGAGGGCATGGGCATTGGCATGCGCAATGTGCGGGAGCGCATCGAGGTGCTCTACGGCAAGGAAGCGGAGGTCGAGGTGGTGAGCCGCCCAGGCCGTGGAACGCGTATTCGCGTGACCCTGCCTCTGCTGACAAGGCAGGACGTGCGCTCGCGTCGGGTGCGCGTGGGGGACGGGTCCGCGGACCAATTCCAAACAATAGCAAGCGAGGCAGCTTTGCTAGAATGAGCCCGGCGGACGGTGTGGCAGAACTCATCCAAAACATCATGGGCGCCAGCGGCAGGCAAGTTGCCGTGGATCGCCGGCCAAGCCTTGACGATCGCCTGCAATACCGCATCGTACGAGGGAACACAGGCACCCGCACGAAAAGAACCGAGGGAAGGCAGACAAGCAGAATGATTGAGATTGTTTCCATTCACGCACGAGAGATCCTGGACAGCCGTGGCAACCCAACGGTGGAAGCCGATGTGGTGCTCGAGGGCGGTGTGCGTGGACGGGCAGCGGTACCGAGCGGCGCATCCACAGGCGAACATGAGGCCGTCGAGCTGCGCGATGGCGACAAGGAACACTACCTGGGCAAGGGTGTGTTGCAGGCGGTTGAGAACGTCGAGACCATCATTGCGCCGGAGTTGAAGGGGCTGGATGCGAGCAATCAGCGCTTGATCGATGCCACGATGCTTTCGCTCGACGGCACGGAGAACAAGGGACGGCTGGGCGCCAATGCGATTCTGGCAGTGTCGATGGCGTGTGCGCGCGCAGCCGCGGAGGCGCTTGGGCTGCCGCTGTACCGCTACCTCGGCGGTGTGAACGCCTGCGTGCTGCCGACGCCGATGATGAACATCCTGAACGGCGGTGCGCATGCGGACAACAACGTGGACTTCCAGGAGTTCATGGTAATGCCCGTTGGTGCGGAGAGCTTCTCCGACGCCCTGCGGTGGGGCACGGAGGTCTTCCACACGCTGAAGGGAGTGTTGAAGAAGCGCGGCTACAACACATCGGTTGGCGATGAAGGCGGGTTTGCACCGTCGCTGAAGTCCAATGTCGAAGCCATTGAAGTGATTCTCGAAGCGATTGACCTGGCGGGGTACAAGGCCGGGGAAGAGATCGCCATTGCGCTCGACCCGGCGGCGAGTTCGTTCTTCAACAAAAGCACCGGCAAGTACGTGTTCACGAAGTCGGACAAGAGTGAGAAGAGCTCCGAGCAGATGGCGAGCTACTGGGAGAGCTGGACGCGGCAGTACCCGATCGTGTCGCTTGAAGACGGTCTGGACGAGAACGACTGGACCGGATGGAAGCTGCTGACTGAGAAGATCGGACGCAAGGTGCAGCTGGTTGGCGACGATCTGTTCGTGACGAATACGAAGATGTTGCAGCGGGGCATCGACTCCGGTGTGGCCAACTCAATTCTGGTAAAGGTCAACC
Source organism: uncultured Acidobacteriaceae bacterium (assembly GCA_964243395.1). Taxonomy (GTDB): domain Bacteria; phylum Acidobacteriota; class Terriglobia; order Terriglobales; family Acidobacteriaceae; genus Granulicella. Next base: position 4,247 of record CAXTFS010000150.1, read on the forward strand.
AGATCGGGACGATCTCAGAGACGCTGGACGCGATTGAGCTTGCGCGTCGCAACGGGTACACGACGATCATTTCGCATCGCTCCGGTGAGACGGAAGACACGTTTATTGCGGATCTTGCGGTGGGCACGGGTGCGGGGCAGATCAAGACGGGTTCGGCCTCGCGTACGGATCGTATCGCGAAGTACAACCAGCTGTTGCGCATCGAAGAGGAACTCGGTGGCGCGGCGTTGTTCCTGGGCCGTACGGCACTGAACGCGGAGTAAGCGATGACACAGCGCCGCGGCGGCCCTGTGCTGCTCACGATCCTTGATGGCTGGGGTTATCGTGCGGAGACGCACGGCAATGCCATTGCTTTGGCGCGCAAGCCAACCTACGACAAGCTGCTCCGTGAGTACCCAAACACGCTGATCCGTGCGAGTGAGCAATTCGTTGGCCTGCCCGACGGGCAGATGGGGAACTCAGAGGTCGGGCACTTAAACCTCGGAGCTGGCCGTGTGGTGCGCATGGACATGACGCGCATCGACACCGCGATCACGACCGGTGCGTTCTTCCAGGATCCGGCGATCGTGGCGGCAATGGATCACGGCGCGCGGGATGGGCAGGCGCTGCACCTGATCGGTCTGCTCTCCGACGGCGGCGTGCACTCGCACCAGCGGCACCTGTACGCGTTGCTGAAGATGGCCGCGCAACGAGGTGTGCAGCGGGTTTTCGTCCACGCGTTCATGGATGGTCGCGATACGTTGCCAACCTCCGGCGCGGGCTATCTCGAAGAGCTCGAAGCCAGGTTTCGTGAGTATGGTGTGGGTGCGCTTGCCAGTGTGAGCGGACGCTACTTCGCTATGGATCGCGACCTGCGCTGGGAGCGCGAACACAAGGCCTTCAACGCGATGGTGAAGGGTAGCGCTGAAGGGGGAGCTTATGCGGACGCCATGGCGCGCGTGCGCGAGAGCTACCACAATGGCGTGACGGACGAGTTTATCGAGCCTTTCGTCTGCCTCAACGCCGAGGGTCAGCCGGTCGCACGCATCAGCGACCGCGATGCCGTGATCTGCTTTAACTACCGCGCCGACCGCGTGCGCCAGATCACGCGCGTCCTGGCGCGGCGTAGCGGCCTTACCAAGAATGGTGGCATCGATCTGCCCAAGGCCGATGAGCTGGAGCTGGAGATTCCGCGTGCCCTTGTGCCCGCGGACCTGCACTTCGTGACGATGACGCAGTACGACAAGAAGTTCATGTTGCCCGTCATCATTCCACCCGAGAGCATGGACAACCTGCTCGCGAACGTGATGGCGAAGCATGAGCTGCGCAACCTGCGTGTTGCGGAGACCGAGAAGTACGCGCACGTCACGTACTTCTTCAATGGTGGGATTGAGACGCCGTTCCCGGGCGAAGATCGCGAGCTGGTGCAGTCCAAGAAGGTGGCGACCTATGATCTTGCGCCGGAGATGTCCGCTGAGGGCATCGGCGACATCGTGGAGCGTTCGCTTGGCGACTCAGCCTTCGACGTAATGATCGTGAACTTTGCCAACGCCGACATGGTGGGACACTCCGGCAAGATCGAGCCGACAGTGAAGGCGGTGGAGGCCGTGGATGCGCAGCTGGAGCGTATCTACAAGGCCGTGCGGGCTGCTGGGGCGAGTTGGATTCTGACCGCCGATCACGGCAACGCCGAGCTGCTGATCGATCCGAAGACGGGTGGCCCACACACTGCGCACACGACCAATCCTGTACCCTTCCTTCTGGTCACAGAAAATGGCAACAAGGTCGGTTTGCGTGAGGGTGGAAGCCTGCGGGACATCTCTCCCACCATGCTTGGCTTGCTGGATCTGGGACTGCCGGCGGAGATGACCGGCGGTGATCTCCGCATGGCTCAGCAAGCTTTCGAAGAAGTTTCCAGGTGACAAAAGCGGCGGAGACTTGGGTCTCCGCCGCTTGGTCTTTACGTTTGCAATAGTTAGGGCGTCGTTATGCACTCTGCGCCCGTGACGACGCTCGTGAGTACACGATTCTTCGACGCCAGAGTGCGGTGGAAGCACTGTCCGGAGGTATCGACGCCCGTGTACTCCGCCGAACTCTTTGAAGGACCAACAGCGGTGACATTGAAGCTGCCGTCAAAGTCCAGAGTGTCCGCTGACTTCACCTTCTCGCTCACCGTGCTGGCGCTGAGGAGCAGACCATCCAGAGACGTTACATTGTTGACGACGTAACGCTGGTCCGAGCTGACGATCTGCGTGTAGGTGCCGTCGTCGTTGACATCGAAGGTGTAGTTCAGCGTCAGCGGAAAGGACACGTGGGTCTCGGTCACCTTCGCGAGTGGGCCGAGTTGCTCAGTCGACTTCGACTCCACGGTGCTGGTCTGGACGACGTTCTGTATCTCGTTCACGCCGACGTTGAAGGTCTGTGCGCTATCGAAACTCACCTTCTGCTCCACCGTTGTTTCGACGCGGCCGAGTGAGGTGTTTACGTAGCCCTTGATCTTGAAGTTACGCTGCGAGGTGACGGTCACGGTACCGACGGTCGCGCCAGAGGCGTCGGGTGCAAGGTTCTCGTTCACGACCGGCGTAGGCGCTGCGCTGAGGGTGTCTTCAAGCAGACCACCACCGGTCTGTTGCAGCAGATGGTCGGTATAGAGCAGCAAATTTGCAGTCGCATCGAAGTAGCCGTTGGCGTTGTAGACGCTGAACGCGATCGTGTGCGGCTGACCGTCCGAGAGGAAGCCCGCGAAAGGGCTGAGGTCGACGCGGTAAGGCTTGAAGTTGAGGGTCTGTACACCGGTGATCGGCTCCCAGAGGTACGGGTCAAGGCCGCCGGTGAAGATCCATGGATAGACCGGCGCTACACCTGCTGGTTTGCCGTCGATGCTGATCTCGGTCTCGCGGAAGGCGGTGTTGCCGCAACTTTCCAGCTCGCCCGCGACATCGCTCGGCACACAGAGGTACCAGAACTCATCTCCTTGCTGGCTCTGTGCGATGACGTCCAGGTAAGCCCTGGAGACGTTGCGTGGTGCCGTTACGGTGGCAGTGACCTGGCTGGCCGTCGTATCCAGCTCAAACGGGCTGTTCACGCCGCTGACCGGAACAACCACATCGGGAACAACAGGCGGCAGATTGCTCGCGTCGGCGGGATAGAAGAGCAGCTTTGCCGTGCCGTAGATGACGCCCGTGTAGGTGGAGTTCACGATGTTGTACACGATGGCCTGGCCGGTCTGGGCAGTCTGGAAGATCGCGGAAAGGTCGGTGACATCGCGCTCCACGTGCCAGGACGGGCTAAGGGCGCTGCGCGGCTCGGCGGTGGTGCCATAGAAGATGTTGGCGTTGCCGAGATAGAGCGAAGCTGTCCGATCAAACTGACGGCCCGCGGTGACCGTGAAGTCCACCGTGAGTACCACTTTGGCCCACGGACCCTTGCAGCCCCCGGGCGGCGTGTAGGCGACCGGCTGGGCGCTGTAGTTGTTGAACACCTGGTTGTCGAGCAGCGTCACCGTGCAAGGTGTCGTTGAAGGCCGAGCAACCGGCGGCTCCGCCGTAGCTGGGTTGGAGG
>CAXTFS010000151.1:0-7776 GCA_964243395.1 uncultured Acidobacteriaceae bacterium
GCTTACGTCTATACCGCGCATACCGCAGAGATCAGCGGCATTTTGACTACCAGACTTCGCAGAGCAACTCGCCGCCAACGCCTTCACGACGCGCCTGGCGACCGGTCATGACGCCACGCGGGGTGGTCATGATGGAGATACCCAGACCACCCTGGACGCGACGGATCTCGTCCTTGCCGATGTACACGCGGCAACCAGGCTTGGAGACACGCTTGAGGTCGCGGATCGCCGGCTCATTGTTGGCGCCGTACTTCAGGTACACGCGCAGCAGACGCTGCCCCTCTTCCTCAACGGGCTTCACGTTGGCGATGTAGCCCTCCTCCTTGAGGATGCGGGCGACCTCCGCCTTCAGCTTGGAGGCGGGCACGTCAAGCTTCTGGTGCCGCGCGCCGTGGGCGTTGCGGATACGTGTCAGAAAGTCGGCTACCGGGTCGGTCAGATTCATCGTCTTCCTTCTATTCCCCGTTCGCTCCGGGCTGGCCCATAGAAGGCCGCAGGGAGAACCAGCGGAAATGTCTGTGGCGCCGCGGTACGGTGCCGGTACTGGATGCAGGGCGACCCTGGTGCGGTCGCCGGGCAGGGCTCGCTGGACGCTACCAGCTGGACTTCACAACACCTGGGATCTCACCCTTGAGTGCCAGCCCACGGAAGCACAGACGGCAGATGCCGAACTTGCGCAGAAAGGCGCGTGGCCGGCCGCAGAGCTGGCAACGATTGTGCTGGCGGGATTTGAACTTCGGTACGCGGGCATCTTTGACGCGCTTTGCAGTGGTAGCCATGTATCTGCTTCTTTCTGGTTCGAACCCTGCTTGGTGCAGGCTCGAAGCCGGTAGTTATGCGCCCTGGCGGAAGGGCATGCCGAAGGAGCGCAGAAGCGCCCGAGCGCCGTTGTCATCGTTCGCGGTCGTGACGATCGTGACGTTCATGCCCTTGGTCTTCTCCACCTTGGAGTAATCGATCTCCGGGAAGATGAGCTGATCGCGAAGGCCCAGCGTGTAGTTGCCGCGGCCGTCGAAGCTCTTGGAACTTACACCGCGGAAGTCCCGCACACGCGGCAGGGCGACAGAGATGAGGCGATCGAGAAACTCGTACATGCCGTCGCCGCGCAGTGTCACCATTGCACCGATCGGCATACCCTCACGCAGCTTGAACGCGGCGATGGACTTCTTCGCCTTGGTGACCACGGGCTTTTGCCCACTGATCGAGGCCAGGTCCGCTACCAGCGGATCCATGATCTTGTTGTTCTGGGTGGCTTCCCCGATACCCATGTTGATGACGATCTTTTCGATCTTCGGCACCGCCATCACGTTGTCGAGGCCGAGCTCCTTCTGGAGCTGCCCCTTGATCTCGCTGGTGTACTTCTCTCGTAAACGTGCTGCCATGTCTCTTCTTCTTTCTCCACGGTGCCGGAGTGGCCTTCAACCTGCCGTCTACCGTTGCGTGGGGTGCTCAATTTGCGGGGAGGGCTGATGCCGAACCCGACAGGATGACCTACTTGTCGCTCTTCGTTTCGGCGACATCTACATTGTTGGAGCGTGCGACACGCACCTTGGTATCGCCTTCGAACCGGTAGCCCACACGGGTTGGGTTGCCTTCGGAATCCGCGAGCATCACGTTTGAGATGTGAATCGGCGCTTCCTGGGCCAGAATGCCGCCGGCGATATTCCGCTGCGGGTTCGGCTTGACGTGCTTCTTGATCATGCCCACGCCCTCGATGAGCACGCGGTTCTTCTCCGTGATGACCCGCAGGACGCGACCCTTCTTGCCCTTGTCCTTACCCGCGATCACGATGACCTGGTCGTTGCGCTTGATCTTTGCCATGGCTGCTACCCCTTCCTCGACGATCAGTGGGCCGTGTGCCCGCGGAGCCGGAATCCGCCTGCTGTGCGTTGCGTTAAATAACTTCCGGGGCGAGCGAGACGATCTTCAGGAACTTCTTCTCGCGCAGCTCGCGGGCCACGGGGCCGAACACGCGCGTGCCTACAGGCTCGTTCGCGTCGTTGATCACCACAGCCGCGTTTTCATCGAAGCGGATATAGGTGCCGTCGCGCCGGCGGTATTCCTTGTGCGTACGCACGATGACCGCCTTGACGACCTTGCCCTTCTTGACCGTACCGTCCGGCGAGGCTTCCTTGACCGCCGCGGTGACCACGTCACCAAGACCGGCCTTCTTCCCCAGACCGCCGCCCAGGGGCAGGATGACCTGCAACTTGCGCGCGCCGGAGTTGTCGGCAACGGCGAGGATGGTGCGCATTTGAACTGCCATGATGAATCCTCCTCACAGCTGGCCGAGGCCGCCGCGGAAATCGTGCTACTAACGCTAGCTAAGGATGCGTTCCAACTACTGCGCTGCAGCGACCGGCTTGTCGTCGTTGATCGCGAGCGATGAACGACGAATGATCTCTTCCAGAGACCAGCGCTTCAGCTTCGACAGCGGCCGGCTCTCACGAATACGCACCACATCACCAACGCGGGCGGAGTTCTGCTCGTCGTGCGCGTAGAACTTCTTGTTGGACTTCATGACGCGCTTGTACTTGGGGTGCGCCTTGCGCATTTCAATCTCAACGACGATCGTCTTTTGCATCTTGGTCGAGACGACCTCGCCCACCTTCTCATTGCGGCGCGGCTGCGTCGTAGCCTCGGGGGTCGCTGACGTGTTCGCCGTGGTTTCCGTGGTGTCCGCCATGGGTTATTCCTTTCCTGCGTTGACTGCAGAGGCGCCGGCGAGCACACGCTGGCGGGCAATGGTCTTCATACGGGCAATGTCGGTCTTCAGGCCGCGGATCTTGCCCACGCCCTCCTGCTTGCCCAGGCTCTTCGCGAAGCGTATGCGAAAGAGCTGCTCGGCTGCTTTGAGCTCTTCGCCTTTCAACTCTTCGTCATTAAGTTCGCGGATCTTGGTCAGTTCCATAGTCGTAACATCCTAAAAACATAGTTACCGCGTTGGAAGATAAGACGCTTCCTCATTACGCGGGGTGGCAGCCCCGGAGGGCCACCGAATAACGATCCAGCTACTTCGCCGGAGCCTCAATCGCCATGCCCGGGCGCACCACAAACACCGTCTTCAACGGCAGCTTGTGACTGGCCAGGCGCATCGCCTCCTTGGCAATCTCAACCGGTACGCCTTCCATCTCGAACAGCAGCTTGCCAGGTCGCACCACAGCCACCCAGTGATCGGGCGCACCCTTGCCCTTACCCATACGGGTTTCAGCTGGCTTCTTGGTGATCGGCTTGTCAGGAAACAGACGCAGCCACACCTTGCCGCCACGCTTGATAAAGCGCGTCATGGCGATACGGGAAGCCTCGATCTGGCGATCCGTGATGTAGCCGCACTCCAGAACCTTGAGCCCGTAATCGCCAAACGCGATTTCAGAGCCGCGCCACGCCTTGCCGCACATGCGGCCGCGCTGCTGCTTGCGGTATTTGACCTTCTTGGGCAGAAGCATGATGAGTTCCTTGGGCGCGGGGAAACACGCCGACCAGTAATGCGGTGTAACACAAGCGCTGAGAGGAGGCGAGAACGAGGCTCACAAATGAGAGCCGCGAGAACGCTGACCAGGGTCTCTGCCATCGCTCCAAAGTGGATGCGGCAGACTCAGGGCCAAACTAGAGAAGTATACCGGAAGACGGACCCGTTGGAAAGCCCAACGCGTCCGTCTCCCGCTAGGAGCCCTAGAATGCGCCGGTGGTGATCGCCGCCGGCTCACGACGCTTCTTCTGCTCGTAGATATCGCCACGATAGATCCACGTCTTCACGCCGATCACGCCGTAGGTCGTCTTGGCTTCAGAAAAGCCGTAATCGATATCGGCACGCAGCGTGTGCAGCGGCAGACGGCCCTGGAGGTACCACTCCGAGCGCGCGATCTCGTTGCCGTTCAAACGGCCCGAGACGCGTACCTTGATGCCCTTGCAGCCAAAGCGCAGCGCCGAATCCACGCTCTTGCGCATCGCACGGCGAAAGCTGACGCGCTTTTCAAGCTGCAGGGCGATGTTTTCGCTCACCAGCTGTGCGTCGAGCTCCGGCTTGTTGACCTCGAGAATGTCGATGAACACCTCGCGGTTGGTGCGCTTCTGCAGGTCCGCCTTGAGCTTGTCGATCTCCGCGCCCTTGCGGCCGATGATGATGCCCGGACGCGCGGTGCGGATGATGAGGCGCAGCTTGTTGCCGGGGCGCTCCACTTCGACCGAGCTCACGCCGGCCTGCTTCAGCTTCTCGCGCAGCTCGGCCTTCAGCTTGACGTCCTCGACCAGCAGCTTGTCATAGCCACGCTCCACAAACCAGCGCGACTTCCACGGCTTGTTGACGCCGAGGCGGAATCCATACGGATGGACTTTCTGTCCCATAGCTTCCTTCTTCTTTGGCCAGGACCGGTTGAGCCGGCTCGGGCGTTGGTTCCAAAACGAGAGAGGGGCAGCCTAAGCAGCCACGGCCTTCTTGGCTGTGCTCTTCTTGGCAGAGGACTTTTTCGCGGCAGCCTTCTTAGCGACGGCCTTGCGTGTCGTGCGACCGGCGGCAGAACTTGCATCTGTCTCGCCACCCGCTGCAACGGCCGCCTTCTTCTCGGCGACGGTGATGATGATATGCGTCAGGCGGCGCTGATAGCGGAACGCCCGGCCCATGGGCGCGGGACGCAGCCGTTTGAGGCGTGGACCCTCGTTGGCGATCGCAGTCTTGACGTAGAGGTTGTCGACATCGACGTCGAGCCCACGTTCGTCGGAAAGGTACACCGCGTTCTGCACGGCGGAACGCAATACGCCTTCGATGACCGGCGCCATTTTCTTCTGGGTGAAGGCGACTGTGGTCAGCGCCGCTTCGACCCGCATGCCCTTGATCAGGTCAAGCACCAGCTTGGCCTTCTGAGGACTGGAGCGCTGAAAACGCGCTTCGGCGCGAAACTCAGGGGTTGCGTTTGTGGTTGTCTTTGCCATTGCGAGATCCTTGTCGGCCAGAGGCCATAGTGCTGAGAAAGCGTGGTTACTTGGCCTTGGAGGTGTCGCCGCCCTTGGCGGTATGGCCCTTGAAGGTACGCGTGGCCGAGAACTCGCCCAGCTTGTGGCCGACCATGTTCTCCGTGCAGTACACCGGGATGAACTTCTTGCCGTTGTGTACCGCGATGGTATGACCCACCATGTCAGGGTGGATGGTGGAGCGGCGTGACCAGGTGCGGATCACCTTCTTGTCGTTGGCCGCATTCATGGTATCGATCTTCACCATGAGGTGCGTGTCGATGAACGGGCCCTTCTTCGCTGAGCGTGCCATAGAGAAACTCCGGTTCCTGCTGTGCTGAATACAACGAATCTCGTGAGGAGGCTCGAGACTTGGTTTTGCTCCTGTGTCACCCGCGCGCTGGATCGGCGTGGGTGCTCCTCGGAGCGGCGAAGTACCGCTTACGAATCGTTTACTTACCCTTGTTGCGACGGCTCACGATGAAGACATCCGTGCGCTTGTTGTTGCGGGTCTTGAAGCCGCGGGTCGGCTGACCCCATGGCGTGACCGGATGACGGCCGCCCGAGGTCTTACCCTCGCCACCACCGTGCGGGTGATCGACCGGATTCATCGAAACACCACGATTGGCGGGGCGGATGCCACGCCAGCGATTTGCACCGGCCTTGCCGATGGTCACATTCTCGTGGTCCGTGTTGCCGACCTGTCCCACCGTCGCCATGCACTCCACGAGCACGCGGCGAGTCTCACCGGAGGGCAGCTTCAGCAAGGCATAATCGCCTTCCTTGGCTACCAGCTGTACCTGTGCCCCAGCCGAACGCGCCATCTGCGCGCCCTTGCCCGGCCGCAGCTCAATATTGTGCACCGTCGTACCGGCAGGGATGTTCTTCAGTGGGAGCGCGTTGCCGACCAGGATGTCCGCCTCCGGACCGCTCATGATCTCCTGACCAACCTTCAGGCCAACTGGCTGCACGATGTACCGTTTCTCGCCATCCTTGTAGTGGATGAGCGCGATACGTGCCGAGCGGTTCGGGTCGTACTCGATTGTGGCGACCGTGCCAGGGATGCCGAACTTGTCCCGCTTGAAATCAATCAAGCGCAGCTGCTTTTTGTGCCCGCCGCCCTGATGGCGGATGCTCAGCAGGCCGGCAGAGTTACGGCCGCCGGTGCGGGTCTTGGGGGCGAGCAGTGGCTTGTGCGGCTTGCTCGTGGTGATGTCATCGTTGACCAGCTTCGTCTGAAAGCGAAGCGTTGGGGTAATCGGTCGAAAGCTTTTGATCGGCATGCTGTCTGTCCTTGCCTTTTGGCCGCGCTCCGGTTGGCGGTGCGCGATAGGTAATTCTTGCTGCGGTGGAGGAGTGTGGCGGGATGGTCCCTGTCCCGCTCCTCTGCTGAGGAAATCCGGGCCTAGATCTCTGCGGCGAAGTCCGGCACCTTCTCGCCGGCCTTTAGGCGCACATACGCCTTTTTCCAGTCCGGGCGGTAGCCGGTGAACTTGCCGCGGCGCCGCTCCTTGCCTTCAACGTTGGCGGTGCGGATGGATGCAACGCGCACATTGAAGAGCTTTTCAACGGCCTGCTTGACCTCGGTCTTGGTCGCCTCGGCGGCAACCTCAAACACGAGCGAACCTTCGTTCTCGCGGGTGGTCAGAGCTTTTTCCGTGATGAGCGGCCTGCGAATGGTGGTGTAGAGGGTCGGCATTATGCAGCCTCCTGTGTCTGGCTGTTTGCCGCAGCGAGCTTGCGCTTTGGCATGTTCTTCTTCAAGGTCTCCTGCAGCGCCTCGATGGCCGCCTTGGAGAAGATGGCAGTTTCGTAGCGCAGCAGATCGTAGGGGTGCACCTCAGAGGCGAGCACCAACTCCACGCCATTCAGGTTGCGCGACCCGAGATACAGCTTCTCGTTCAGCTGCTGCGAGCTTTCCACCAGCAAGGTCGTCTTCTTGGCATCGAGCGTATCGAGCGCCTGACGAAACAGCTTGGTCTTCGCCTCGGCCGCTTCGAAGTTCTCCACCACCGTCAGCTTGCCGTCGAGCACCTTAGCCGCCAAGGCCGAGCGCAACGCCGCAAACAACTTCTTCTTTGGGAAGGCGTAGTCATACGAGCGGGGCTGCGGTCCGTGCACCGTGCCGCCATGTCGCCAGAGCGGCGAACGCACGCTGCCCACACGGGCGCGGCCAGTGCCCTTCTGCTTCCAAAGCTTCTTGCCAGAACCCGCAACCAGCTTGCGGTTTTTGGTGGCGTGCGTACCCTGGCGCAGTGCGGCGCGGTAGTGCTTGACTGCCTCCCAGAGGAGACCGTCGTTGATCTCGGCGGAGAAGATTTCGTCGGCCAGCTCGAAGCTGCCCACGGTCTCGCCGCCGAGGTTCCGAATGTCGATGTTTGCCATCGTGTTGTTCCGTCCTTGCGGGCCATCGTTGCGGCCTGCCGTTCCTTGTTCGTCTGCGTGACCGGTCTAGTCCCCGCGCAGAGGTTGGCGCTGTTTGCGGATGAGCCGATCTCCGACTCATCCGCCATTCCTTACTTCTTCTTGCTTGCCGAGGCTTTCTTCGAGGCCTTTAGCGGATCCACCGTACCCGCGCCGGCAAAACCACGACGTTCCCGCGGCGGGGACTTGGCCTTCGAGATCATCAGGTAGCCTTCACGCGGTCCAGGGACCGCGCCTTCGACCATGAGCAGGTTCTCTTCCGCATCGATGCCGCGGATACGCAGGTTGCGCACCGTGACCTGATCGGTACCGAAGTGACCCGGCATACGCTGCCCAGGAAACACGCGCGACGGAAACGAAGAGGCGCCGATCGAACCCTGGATCTGAAACATGTGACCGTGGGAC
>CAXTFS010000152.1:0-7768 GCA_964243395.1 uncultured Acidobacteriaceae bacterium
CTTGCGGTATACACGCTTTCCAAGCGTGCGCCTTCAGCCACTCGGCCATCTCTCCCGGGGTTTGCGGCAGGTTTGACTTTACCACAGCTGCCCGGTCTTAAAAGCGGAAGAAGGACCGCAGGAGCACCGTGCGGTTGGCGGCGGAGTTGTTGAAGAACTGACTCTGCAGCGTGATCGATTTGCCAAAGAACGGTGATGTCAGCACACCGATCGGCGTGGCTCCATTTACGTGGTTCAGGACGTTCTGTCCTTCGACGGAAAAGCCCACCTCATACGCTGGGTCGGGCTTCGGCACCTTGCCTCCAGCTGGCGGAGGTGGTGGGGCAGGGGCGTCCGCAGGTGGTGCGAGACGTGGGCCGAACTTGAAGCTCTTCGACATGGAGACCTGCAGCGAGACGAAGGCTGGACTGTTGCCGTAGTTGGCCGGAACGATGGTCTGACCGGCAATTGGATTCGTGTCGAAGTTGCCCAGCGCGGTCCGGATCACCGAGGCACGTGTGAGATCCGTTGCGAACGAGGGCCGGTCGTTGTAGATGGAATCGCCGTTGTTGTCAGAGCCCGTCGTGATATTGAATGGGCGACCGCCCGTTGCCACCAGGAAGGGATCAAGTGAAATTCCAAACGGCAAGGTGAAGCTGCCGCCTGTGAACAAGCGGTTGGTGACTGTGAAGCTGGCGCGGCTGTAGTCGGCACCTACGTCGTAGGAGTTCGAAGGGAAGCTGGTAGCGCCGCTGGCGTCCGAGTTGAAGTGCTGGTTGACATAGAAGCCGAAGAGAGAAACCCATTTGGCCGGGTGCAGGTTGTAGTTCGCGAAAAAGATGTTGCCGCGGCTTAGACCATCGGAGGAGAACTGATAGATGTTCTGTGTTCCTCCCATGGGCCGTACACCACTGTTGGGCACCGCGGGGTTGTAGGTGCCGGGCAGCGGTGCATTCACATTCAGCGAGATGAACTGATGGATGCTGCGGATGTTGAGGTAGTTGAAAGTGATGTTGCCGATCTTGCCCAGCGTTCGTTCGGCAGTGAGTCCCGCCAGGGCGTCGTACTCCGAACGTAGATTGGGCGCAACACGGTAGATCGTCGGGGGCAGACCCGACAGGGCGCTGATCGGCGGAATCGTCGGGTAAGTGTCAGGGTTCTGCACATAGAACGATTGCTGGCTTGCCCCGTTCTGACGCACCGCGGTGAGCAAATTAGTCGAGTCGAAGCGGTCATAGAAGATGCCGCCGCCGCCGCGAAGCACGAACCAGGCCGGATGCTTATCCGCCTGCCGCACGGCCCATGCAAAGCCGAAACGGGGCGCGGGATCGGCGTGGTCCGGGATCGCGGACTGTGTTTCAAAGCGAAAGCCAAAGTTCAGCGTGAGCGTCTTTGTCGCCTTCCACTCATCGTCGGCATACAAGCCGAGGTCGCCGGTGAGGATGGCTGCACTGGGTTGACCGGCGGTGATGTTGAACTGTGTTGCACCGCCACCTTCCGCGCGGATCTGCGCTCCGGTCAGGCCGTTTGCGATCCCTTGTTCGGTAATTTGGTAAGTCGCAAGATCGGGAAACGTGTATTGGCCGTTGTAGTTGCCGGTGGACAGATTCGCATCGCGCACCAGGCGGTAGCGACCACCCAATCGCAGGAAGTGCTTGCCGTGTTCCAGGGAGAAGTAGTCCTGAAACTCATAGCGATCCTGATTGTCATGCAACAACTGACTTGGATTTCCGCCGCCATTAAAGGAACCCTGCACGATCACAGAGGGTGCGTCGCTGTTTGGGCTCTGGTTTGACCTGGTGCGGATGTACTGAAAGCGTGTTTCGTTGGTGCGGTGGGTTCCGATGACCTGCGTGTTGCCGATCTGCAACGTCTGCGTTCCCAACGTGCTGTTGAAGCCTTCCGAAGGCAAGGTGAGCAGGCCTACGCCACCGTTCGTGGTGAGATTGTTGTTGTACTCGTAGCGAGCGGTGAAGGTGTTATTTGTGCTGAGCTGCCGGTCCACGCGTGCTGAGTAGGTGTGCGTCGTTTGCGGGTTCGGCACAGCCTGTGAGAGCTGCGTTGGTACCAGTGTCGGATCAAGGATCACGGCGTTCACGACCGCGTTGTTCTGCGCGTCGTTGTAGCTCCCGGAGACGAAGAACGAGGTCTTCTTATCGATGGGTCCACTGACGTTGCCGTCAAGAAACAGCGTGTGGTACGGCGGCTGAACGCCAGTGTACGGATTGCGCGCGTTAAACGTGTCATCGTTGAACTGCGCCTGCAGATTGCCATGCAACTTGTCGCTTCCGGGCTTGGTGAAGATCTCAAGGCGGCCAAAGCCCAGGCTGTCGTACCCGGCCGAGTACGGGTTCTGATTAATCCTGACTTCGCGGATAGAACTCTTGGGCGGGAAGCGTCCACCGCTGAAGCCATCCACAAAGACCTGTGGCGGGTGCTGCCCATCCCCGCCGGCAATGGCCAGCAGTTGTTGCTGCAACGTGGCGTCATTGTCAGACAACGTATCCAGCTGTTCCTTCTTGAATACCAGCGCACTCGCGTTGTCGCTTGCGCTTGTACTCGCCGTGTCGCCGCCGACGTTGATGACCTCATTCGCAGTCGCGATGTGGAGGTTGACTGCGAGCGGTTTCGCGCCCTTGCTATTGACCACCAGGCCGTCACGCACAAAGGGCTCAAAACCGGGAGAGGTGATAAAGAGGCGGTACGTGCCCGGCGGGACGGAGATCAAGAAGTGGCCGACGCTGTCCGTTGTCGCGTCGTATGGCGCAGAGCCATTCTCGATGTGGACATCGGCCCCGGCGATCTTGGCTCCGGATGGATCGGTGACCGTGCCGGAGACTGCGCCAGAGATCACGGGGGCGCCCTGTGGAGCGATTTGCGCGCACACACATGGGCTAAGGGAGAACTGAGCGGCGTAGAGGAAGAGCACCGACGGGGAGAGCGAACACCAATGCCTCATCTTGAGATGATGACCTTTGCCGCAGGGAAGTTGAACCACGTTGCGAGTTGGACCGAAACGGTGCGAGAAGGTTATGCGCGTGCGCAATTTTCCATGACAAATTCGCAACCAGTTCTGGACCGGCTGCGTGGATGGACCAGTGATCCATCTGCAAGTCTGCATAGTAGTCAATGGGCCAGACTTGTCCGGCTTACGGTACATTGGCGCCGACGAGATTCCTTCTATGATTCGGTTGACCCACATCGTCCTGTGCGCCCTTCTTCCTCTCTGCCCGGCGCTGGGCGTCTCGGCGCAACAGCCACCGGCGAGCTTCGAAGCGACACCGCGCTTTCCCTTTGCGGAAGGACCTCTCACGCTGCGGCAACCAGCCTTGCCCAACCATCCGTTCACGGTCACGGGCAAGCGCGGAGCGATTCTGGGCATGCAGGACGGCGACGTTGAAGTGTGGCAACTTCCCGTGAAGCTTTTCAGCCATCTTCACCTGCGAGCGGAGGTCGAAGGCTACCCGGTGACCATCGATCTGAACCCGCTAGCGGCGGAGATCGAGGTCTCCCCCGATCACACGACGCTCACCTACAGCCACGCGGCCATCACCGTGCGGCAACACATGTTTGTGCCTGCCGGTGAAGCCAAGGACGACCTTGGCGGCATCATCGTCTTCGAGATCGAGTCGATCCATCCGGCGACGCTGACCGTCTCCCTAAGCCCCACCATGGTGCGTGAGTGGCCCGCTCCGCAGTGGGGACAGCCGGGCTGGGACTGGCACCCCATGGGCTCAGGCGGCGCCTATGTGCTCTCCACCGACAACCCGGAGTTGTTCGGCATGGTAGGCATGCCGAATGCCACACCCGGACCGGTCTCGCCCTACCAGGAGCATCCGCAAACCTTGCCTGTCGAGTTCAGGGTGCACTTCGACCCAGCCCGCGATATGGATCGCTTTTTCCCGTTGCTGACGGCGGTAGGCCGACCGGGTGAGGCGAACGATGCCGCAGGGATCTCGCTCCTGGGAGACCGTATGGTGGCGACCGCCTCCGCTCTGCCGGGAATTTACCGCCGAACGCAAAGCGATTACGCGCACTTTTTCGATCACCGCACCGTGGTGCATACGCCCGACCCGCGCTTCGATCTCGCGATGCGTTGGGCAGAGCTGGCGATCGACAAATCACAAGCCACGACGATCGGTGGTGAAACGGGGTTAGTTGCGGGCTGGTACCCGTCGTTTGACTCGGCTCGTCCCGGATTTGGCTGGTTCTTCGGACGTGACACACTCTGGTCGATGTATGCCATCGACAGCTATGGCGACGACGCGCTGGCACGGACAGCCTTCGAGTTTCTGATCAAACGTCAGCGTGCCGATGGCAAGGTGATGCACGAGTTTTCGCAAACGGCATCGCTGCTGACCGGTGCCATGAGCTGGGACAAGCTGCCCTACGAGTACGCCGCAGCCGACGCTACGCCGCTGTTTCTTCTTGCCATGCAGGACTACGTTCGGGCCACGGGCGATGTCCCGTTTCTGCGCGCGCACTGGGACGCAGTGGAACGCGCGTACCGTTTCGAACGAACCCATGACTCCGATGGCGACGGCGTCTACGACAACGCGCAGGGAACGGGATGGGTGGAGGGTTGGCCACCCAAATTGCCGCACCAGGAGCTCTACCTGGCTGCCCTGGACCGCGACGCAACCCGCGCGATGGTGCAGTTGGCCACATGGGTAGAGCACGGTGACGTGGCAGCCGAGGCGACTGCAACTGCGGGGAAGCTGACCGCGGCTGTTGCGGCCTACCAACTGCCCAACCAGCGTTTCGCCTTTAGTAAGAACACTGATGGAACCTACGATCCGACGCAGACCGTGTATCCCTCCGTTGCGCTGTGGAGTTCCGGCCGCGGCCTGCCGCACCCCGACACCATGTTGCAGGCGTGGTCTGCGCACGAGTTCGAGACGGACTGGGGGACCCGTGCCGTCGCGACAAGCGATCCGGTCTACGATCCAATCAGTTATCACCAGGGCAGTGTGTGGCCGCTGTTTACCGGCTGGACCACGATGGCGCAGTACCGGGCTGAGCGTCCGCTGGCGGGCTATGCTGCCCTGCGGCGCAATGTGGACCTGACCTGGGCACAGGACCCGGGCGCGGTGACGGAGGTGCTCTCCGGTCGCTTCTACGAGCCCCTGGGGCGCTCGAGCACGCACCAACTGTGGTCGTCCGCGATGGTGCTGGCACCCGCCCTGCGCGAGCTCTTCGGCCTGGAGCCGGATGCCGTGGCGCATACCCTGCTGGTGCATCCGCACCTGCCCCCGGGTTGGAACGAGGTGACGCTGGAACATGTGCGCGTGGATGGGACCGAGCTTGCGGTGACGGAGTCGCGACGTGGAGCGCAGCTTCATGTCAGCGCAGCGTCAGAGGAGCCAGGCGTGTTGTGTTTGCGCGCAGACGCGGAGCTTGCCGCGGTGATCCCGGCGTGCCATGAACCCGCATCGAAGCTCCACGGGATCGATCTCCCGCTGCCCGCGCTGGAGTTGGCGCTGCACGACGAGGGATTGCCGATCCCCGGAGCGGAAACGGAGCAGGCCCGCGTCATCGATGAGCACTACACGAAGCGAGCCACGGTGGTTCTGCTGGAGGCCAGGGCCGGCACGACAGTGATGCTGGAGGTGCACCGCAACGGTGCCGCGGCGCGCGGCGCCCATACAACAGACGGCATACTTCGAGACGAGGGACTCACGGTTACGATGCCACCGGGCACAGGGTTCGTCACGAAGCAGGTGAGTGTCACCTGGTAGCGTCGCTTCCGAAAGCAATCGTCGTCACGAGACAAGGGAGGGGAAGGCCGTGATGCGAAGCTTTGCGCAGGCATAGGGCACCAGCGTGAGCAGCTCGTCGCCAGCTTTGCTGGTTACTGGACTTTGGGGCGGTGCCGCGGCGACACCATCTTCGGAGCGCCACGCATCCAGTCTCCTCGCGGGCACGTGGAGGGAGATCGGGTTGCCGGATCTGGCAAAGGGCCGGGCGCCGACAGGAGTTTCGGTGGTCTGCAGTGCTGCTACGGAGCTCTCATCGACGTGCAGGGCATAGTTCCATTCGGTTGTCGGGAACACCTGCCAGTCCGCAGTCGGGCCGCGGTCGCGCAGCTTGACCCAACTCTCGCCCGGGTCCAGAGAGAAGAGCAGCGGTCCACGCTCCAGCGTCACCGAACGGTTGTACCCGCGCGCGAGCCGCGGCTGCATCGGAAAGCTCAATGCGAGAACGTCACCGGCTGCCCACGTGCGTTCCAAGCGGGCAAATTCACCGGCTCGCAAGGGCGTGTCGATTGGCTTGCCGTTGAGGCGCGCGGTCGCGCCACTGCACCATCCCGGCACCCGAAACGACAGCGGAAAAGCGACAGGTCTTTCGGGAGAGACCGCGATCTGGACCGTGCCGCGGAAGGGGTACTCAGTCACCTGCACCACGTGGACCTTTGTTCCGCGAACGGCCGTGCTGACCTCGCACGGCGCATACAGCGTCGCTGCCAGGCCTTCGTCAGGCGTGCGCATCCACAGGCTGGCGGCGAATTTGGGCCAGCCCTGGTGGAAGTTGGCAGTGCAGCAGCCAAAGTGCGGCTCGAGCCCATAAAGGTTCGATTCGGGCCCATTGGTCGTCCACGGTTTGGACAGCAGCCCCACCTGCAGCTGGTTCGATTGCTGGTCGTACTGGTGCGCCCACATGTCGTCGGTGAAGGTGCCGGGCAGGGCGTTGTACGCGATTTTTTCGAGCCGGTCGGCGATCGGCGCGTCGCCAAACGTCGCGAGCGCGATCTCCAGCGAGAACATCGTCTCCACCACGCTGCAGAGCTCGGTCCCATGCTGCGGCTCGGGGCCACCCAGGTGCTCGTCGCAGGAGAACATGCCGTTGGGCTGCCCGTGATAGGTGTCCAAGGCTGAGAGTTGGCGGAAGAAAGAAGCTCGCTCCGCGCGATCGCCGGACAGACGATACTGCACGGCGGCTGTCTTCAAGGCCTGCGCGTTGTTCACGCCATGGGTCTGCATGGCCTCGTCCGAGATGCCATGCGTCAGGTAGCTGCGTGGGGTCACGCCGGTATAGCGGAAAGATATGAACTGCTGTTCCCAGTCATAGCCCTGCTGCTTCAGCAGAGCCGCAAGGCGTAACAAGGCGGGATCCTGGGTTCGCTCGTACAGCCACTCCACAACCAGGGCCTCGTCCTGCCAGCGGTACTTGCCCCAGGACTGCAGCGGCCGGGCCGGCATGGTGGCCAGCTGGTAGTGGAAGTAGCGGGTCAGTACCGGCAGCACCCGCGGGTCTTGCGTGGCCTCATAGAACTGGGCAAGCGCCTTTACCACCACCATGCGCGGCCACAGTCGTCGTTGCTGGCCGGACCGATGGTGCCGCTCGGCTGTGGGTGATCGAGCGTCCAATCCACGAATTTTCGTGCCTTTGCCTTGAGCGTGTCGTCCCCGAGCAGGTACGCCAGTGGGACCAGGCCGTCAAGAAAATAGGGGCCACGTTCCCAGCTCTCGCCGGTGCCACCCAGCCAACCGCTGTTCGGCCCCACATCGGGCCAGAATTCATCGAGATGGCCGCCCATGCCATCAGCCTGAAGACGCAGTTGTCGTTGCAGCCAGCCAGCGGGCACAACTTCGCCCAGCGGCAAGGGTTGGAACGCAGTCGGTGCAAGCCCTGCGATGTCTAACCCTGAAGACGCTGCAAACGCGGAAGGACAAGCCTTTGCGATGGCGAGGCCTGCCGCGGTGCCCGCACCGAGCTTCAGCAGATCACGTCTCGTAGTCTTCCGCATGTACCCTCAATCCATGGGACGCAAACCCGGTCAGTGCATGTG